>NZ_MSHA01000040.1:12418-81807 GCF_001940965.1 Bacteroides sp. Phil13
GCATAGCCTTTGAACGGGCTGAAAGGGATGATGCCGCGGAACACGGCAAGCATCATCACGCTTTTCAGGCGGTTGATATGTCCGAGGATGGTTCTGGGCATGAAACGCCTTGTCGTGCGCATATACATATCAAACGCTTCGATAAAGTTTTCATCCAGCTGCTTGACAGGCATATCCGACACATGGTATCTCTCTTTCAGGAACTCACCGAGTATCCGGCAGGTGTTCCGGTACTGGTAGAACGTGCTTGCCGCCCTGTTCACCCCTACACGCAGGGCATAGTCGCTGTTATGCTCCGCATAGAGCTTCATGATGGTATCCTGTGTTTCAGCCTGACCTTGAAACACGTTTCTGACTTCCTCTGCTGTCACGACATCCTGCATGTCGGAAAGCTCGTTGAACCGCTTTTGCAACAATAGCAGTACCCGTTCAATCTCCCTGTTTGCCATTGTCGCCACCTTGCTTTTGCCCGTGCAGCGTTGGGCTGTGGCGTTCCACAACCGCACATTGATTTTGAACTTGCACGCAAATTGTGCGATGGAATTGACCTTTCCCTTGATGGATATTCTGCCCATGAGTGGAGAAAAGCCGTCCTTGTCCTGTCCGCCGCGCTTGATGTAGAGCAGCACTTTCATTTCTGTTTTCATGCGTTACTTTTTTGATTGCAATTTTACTCATACTTCGCCAGTCGAATGATATGAGAATCAGGCAGAACGGCGCAATCAAAACCGGACGGGCTAAATCTGCCGGAAATGAGGATGTTTCCCGGATGGAAAGTCATACTCTCTGACTGTTTAACCCTTGATTGACTGCATCTGAATGAAATGAAAACAGGTAATGACTTGGTAGCTGAACAGGTTCGTTATTCCACCTGTCTTTGCTGTTTACCCAACTGTGCAAACCAACGCAATTTTGCTGTATTACAACGCATTGACGTTTGTTTGCTATATTCCTCTATTGGTCGCATTGATAGTTTTCTATCTTTTTACTGGCTTGGCGTTCAGTGATGTGAAAGATTTATCACCCGAACACTTGGTAAAAGACAACAAAGGGGAACTTTGGATAAGGAAGAACCGCCAAAAGACCAAAATCATGTGTAACATTCCTGTGTTACCTGTGGCAGCTTCCATACTTGATAAATATAAGGATGTGGCAGAGTGTACCGGAAAACTTTTACCTGTATTGTGTAATCAACGCATGAACGGTTATTTGAAGGAGATTGCCGATGTGTGCGGAATTCATAAAAATCTTAGCACACATACCGCCCGTCATAGCTATGCTACAAGCATTTGCCTTGCAAATGGCGTAAGTATGGAGAATGTTGCTAAGATGTTAGGTCATGCAGATACAAGTGTGACTAAACACTATGCACGAGTACTGGATCAGAATATTTTCAAGGATATGCAAAAAGTAAATAGCTGTCTGTCGGAATTGGCTATATAATTGAGGCAGTAGCCAATATAGAAAAAGGATTGGGAAGAATGAATTTCATTTTCTCAATCCTTTTCTTTTATTGTAAGTTTTTCAAAACTTAATATGAAGCATTGACAAAGGTAAGTTCCGTATTCAGTCCGTTCAAGTCCGATCCTTCGGTTTAGATGAAAATCTTCCTCTCACTATGTTCGAGCGTATTTTCATCTAAAGACTTGCACAGACTAAATACTTCACTGGAAAAGTCAATGATTCAAATTAAATTCCGAAAAACAATGTTTTCTAAATCTTCTGCAAAAGAAACATTTCCTATTAAATTCAAAACAAGATATACAACAAAAAAACATATGATAAGGATATGGCTATTACCACTGCGTTTTCGGACAATACCTTAAAATATCTTTTTCATTACTTGCCCAAGAATAAGATGCAGTTATTGGTAAATCAAATTTATATGGAAACTCTATTAGAGTTATAGCTTTGTAACCATCCATATCAATAGGAGAGAACTCTCCACCGGGTTCATTATGCATGAAAAAGTCACCTTGCAGAGCATTACAATGCTCACAATGATTCGCCCAATACTTTCCATTAACAGTTTTAGAAAATCCCAGTTTAAAAGTAGGAAAACGTGAACATACAATATCTAAAATTTCTTTCTCAATATAACCAGGCATATAGAAAAAAGAAAAATAATCTTGGAGATACCATTCTTGTAATGCCTCATCGTCATCTGAATATTCATATATCCAAAATTTATTAGATGCAAAAGCTATCACGTCAATCATACTGCCACACTTCCAACAAGTTTTTTGAGTTACCCCTATCCAGAAAGGTGCTTTTGCAATTATTGATACCTTATCTGTGTCAATCCATTGAGAAAATAAATTGATGTCTTTATAATCGGGAACAAACCATGTCTTATTATCTTTATCCCAAAAAGCACCTTTTTCTTTTGCCAAATCTTTTTCGGAATAAGGCACATTTATTTTTAGCGGCATAATTTACATTTTAAATTTAACTTTCATATAAAAGACTCATGCTTACAAAAATAAGAAATTAATAAGATATACATCAAATTAAATTTTAAAATCTAACTAAACAAGATTGAGATTCAAGTGCTTTTAGGTTGCAAAGGTCTAATTTCTACTATAATAAAAAAATGCATCTTTTGAAGATAGTGGAATTCATACTCTTTTAGATAGCTATTCTTTCCAACTTTCAAAGTAATGCTTTTGGAGCAGCTTATCAATATCGCTCTGGCGATAGATGATTTTACCTTTTATCTGGATAAAGGGGATTAGCCCTGTATCTCGCCACTCTTGCAGGGTTCGCAAACTGACATTCAGTTTCTTGGAAACTTCATTATTAGAAAGAAAGCGTTCCCCGTTCAGGTGGGGCTTGTAGTGCTTGACAATAGATTCAATGCCATTCAGCATCAAATCAAGTGAAGAAATAAATTCTTTGACTTGTGGGGTATCTTTATTTATTAGTTCCATGATTGAAAGATTATTTTATTGAAATATTGATTTCAAGATAGCTAGATAGCTAGTTACGCAGATAGTCACCCAGTGATGAAATGCTAAGTACGTCTTTTGCTGAATCATAATCTATATAAATCCGTTTGGATGCAGTGGCAATAAAATACTGGCTACCATCTTGCTGTATCTCATAAGTAGCGGGTGAAGCCTGTTTAGTGGTTTCTGATACATATATAATAGAAAGATGATACTCTTTATCGTTCCGGTAGATAATAACCGTAGGATTCAGATTAACACTTTCCCATGTGCCGACAATGGAAAACAGATTGAAGGGCGGGTAATCTTCTTTAGTTCTTTTCATAAGGCGTGGTTTGTTTGGATAATTGATTTTGTGTTTCACTGTCAGCAATAATTCTTTCAATATCGGAAGACTTATAATAAATCTTGCTGCGGATTTGAGAATAAGCCAGCCGTCCACTACTTCTATAATATTGTAGCGTTCGCTTGCTAAAGCCCAACAACAGGCACACTTCCTGACTATCCAACCAGTTTTCTACTTTCTGGCTATGAGTGCTGCACAAACTTTCTATTCGTTTGGCAAACTCGGTGAACCGTTCGCAGACATACGAAAAGGTTCTCTTTTCAATGGTTACTACTTCCATACTTTTAATTTTTAATGGTTTATAAAACGTGTTGATTCTATTTTCATCGGCAAATGAAAGAAGAATCAAGAGTAGTTTTCAAAACTGTCCAGAAGTGTCTGATAAAGGCATGATTAGGCATATTCTATGCTCTAAAATAGCCTGAATATGGTTTAATTAGAGCCTCACATTTTTCTAATACAATATTATGCCTACTTTTGTAGAACTAATAAGGAACATCATGGACATAAAGAAATTGATAATAGAAGAAATTGAGTTATCAAATAGCTCTTATGAGAGATTGATAGAAGTAACAGAAAGATTATCGTTAAAAAAGAAAGATTTTCTTTTGCAGCAGGGTAAAGTGTGCACTTTTATAGGTTTCGTTGAAAAGGGAACACTTCGCTCTTATATAGAAAAAGATGGTGAAGAATATACTAGTGATTTTTATACAGATGGCTCTTTTACAACATCCTATAGAAGTTTTCTAACCAAAGAACCAAGTATAGGAAGCATACAGGCATTAGAGAGTTCTCTCATACTGAGTTTATCCAAATCTAACTACGAACTTTTGTTACAGGAATCTAATGAGTGGTATAAGCTAGGAAAGTATATTGCAGATACACTCTTTATCAGAAAGTGCCGTAAAGAGTCATCACTACTGATGGATAGTGCATTGGATAGGTATAAATTGCTTTTACGAACGTGTCCGCATATTGAACAGCATGTATCACAATATCATATTGCATCTTATCTTGGTATTAAGCCAGAATCTTTGAGCAGGCTTAAATCTCTTAACATAGGTCAATGACATAATTACCTCATTCACCCTAATTTTGCAGCAAAACAAAGAAATCATGAATAAAGTATTGATATTCGTTTTATTTTTATCACTAAATAGCTGCATTTGTATGAAAAAGAGTACAGTAACTAGAACTGATCTTCTGACAGTTCATTTACATGATAAACAGAGTTTATCAAAAGTCGAAATTAAGAAGATTGTAATACCTCAAAAGGGGAAAGCAGATTATCATCTTCACTCTTGCCCAGTTGTGGGTTATGTAGTTTCGGGAACTTTATTATTTCAAATAGAGGGACAAAGTTCATATCTAATAAAAGCAGGTGAAGCTTTTTACGAGCCTAAAAATCAACCTATTTTACATTTTGATAATGCATCAGATTCAACCCCTCTAATATTTGTAGCTTATTACCTATTAGAAGGTGATGAAGATTTGATTACATTGCTACCACATAAGAAAGAATAAGAAAGCCATTCTATACTCCTGAAAATGAGAATTATTCCAGTGAGTCATCTGCCATTTTTTTATATCCCCAATCAACCAAATATTGAATAAAAGGAATAAGTTCCTTACCTGTTTCAGTTAATGAGTATTCTACTTTTGGTGGTACTTGGGGATACATTTTGCGATGAATCAAATTGTCTGTTTCCAGTTCTTTTAAAGTCTGTGTTAGCATTTTCGTGCTTATATCTGACATTTCACGGCTAAGTTCACCATAACGCAAAACCAAATGTTTAGACAGAGCCCAAAGAATTCGTCCCTTATACTTTCCACCTATTCTTTGGAAAGCATAATCAAGGACGCAAACCTCTTTTTTAGTATTCTTATTCATTTTATTTCAGACGTATTGAACTGATTATCTACATTAGATACATTTTAGTATGTACCATACAATTCTGTACATACTTGATACAAAGGTAGTAAACATTTAATTTTGCAGAAACATTAAGCAGAAATATATGAAAACAAAAATTGCATTACTCCTCATTGATATTCAAAATGACTATTTTGAAGGAGGATTGAATCCATTAGTTGGAAGTTCCGAAGCTGGATTAAAAGCACAAGTAATCTTGCAACACTTTAGATTACAGTCTTTACCCATAATACATATACAACATATTTCTACCAAACAGGGTGCAACATTTTTTCTTCCCAACACTAAAGGAGCGAAAATACATGAAAATGTTGCACCGCTGAAAGAAGAGAATGTTATTATTAAACATACCCCTAATAGTTTTCATCGGACTATATTAGATAATTTATTACGCTCTCAGGATATTACAGATTTAGTTATCTGTGGAATGATGACGCAAATGTGTGTGGATGCAACAGTAAGAGCGGCTAAAGACCTCGGTTATAACTGCATAATAATATCCGATGCTTGTGCAACAAAAAACTTAGAGTTTCAAGATCAAATAATAAAAGCAAAAGACGTACACGCAGCTTTTCTGTCTTCGCTCAACCATTACTATTCAACTATCATTACAACAAAAGAATATATAAATCACCTAACAAACAAGGAGAAAGATGAAAACGATTAGTTTATTTATGCTCACAGTTGTATTTTCACACCCTATTTTTAGCAAAAAACAAAGTAGGACACTTTTTATTAATCAGATATGAATAACATTCTTAAATTGAGATTTTTTCGACTATTGTCGGAATACTCACAGCAGCAAGCACCTGTATTAGATTTTACAGAAGCTATCGAAGAATTGGCTAAACATTTAGCTGATATTAGTATGAATGAACAAGATTATAGCATTTTGTTACGCTATTTTTCTTTTGGACTAAACAGGCTCAAATCGTACCGTGTACAATTTGGGCAAGGGGAAAATTGCACCATTACTACTTATTGATGAAGCAATAGAACTTATAAAAACTGAAATCCGTATCTTGAATCTACGAATTCAATACCCTGAACAATTTCAGAAGCACAAGAAGACACAACCTTTTTCTACTTTCTATTTAACAGACGAAACCACACTAATCAACATAATGGAATTAGTTAGTGGTCTATTCCTATCCAAACGAATCATATACAAGAACGGTACACCTGTACCATTATCTGTTATCACAAAATCTTTTGAAGAACTATTCAATATTAAATTAGGCGATTGTTATAAGAAACATGAAAGTGTAATTTCCCGTAAGCCTACTAAATTAACTGAATTTTTAGATGAACTTCGGAAGTTTATTATCGAAGAACGAGAAAACAAAGAATACAGATAATCAACATCTTATCTACAATTTATAGGGGAGTACCACTGGTACACCCCTAATTAGTTTGCATCCATTTACCGAACTTTGCTTCATCAATCGATTGATAATAATAATGTTGAACTTAAAATTGAAGCAAAATGTATATAGATAACGAAAACTTCGAGAAGTGGATGGAGAAGCTATCCAAAAAACTCACTGAAATCGGACAAGACTTGAAATCTCTTATCAACACCGATACTGTATTCGATGAAAACGAAAAGCTATTGGATAACCAAGATTTAGCTTTTCTCCTAAAATCATCCTTTAGAACTTTACAACGCTATCGGGCGAAAGGTGTACTTCCCTACTTTACCATCGGGCGAAAAACGTATTATAGAGCCAGCGATATTCGGGCTTTCGTCCGGGAATATGCCGACTCTCAAACCTACAAACAGTTTGAAAAAGCCAATCAGTTGGCTAATCAGCCCTGATAGCAAAAAGTAGCAGGGGAAAGAAGCCTGTGTTCAGGCTATTGCTTTGTGCTACCACCCCGATATAGCACAAACTGCCTCACCTATCGGTTCAGCCCGTTTCGCTAAATCGAGCAAGAGGGAACTGGACAAGTCCTGTTCTTCACTCTTGCCCTGCGGGGCAAAGCCTTCGGCTTTAGCGTGTTACAAAAACACGCTGTAATGATACCTGTAATAAGCATTTTCTTTGCAATGCTTATTATCAAGCATTTATCTATTCATATTTCTATAAAAAAGTAATTACCATGCCAAACAACAGTCGAAAAACGATATTCACTACCATTTCCATAGACAAGGAAACGGCAGCTTTGGTAGAGAAGATATGCAAACGCTATTCACTGAAAAAGAGTGAAGTTGTAAAACTGGCGTTCGGATATATAGACAAGGCACATATCAACCCATCCGAAGCACCGGAATCTGTAAAATTGGAACTGGCGAAAATAAATAAGAGACAGGATGATATTATCCGTTTCATCCGTCACTATGAGGAAGAACAACTGAATCCCATGATACGGGCTACAAATTCTATCGCTTTACGCTTTGATACTATCGGCAAAACTATGGAAACTCTTATTCTCTCTCAACTGGAAGCCAGTCAGGAGAGACAAACAGCCGTGCTGAAAAAGTTAAGCGAACAGTTCGGCAATCATGCCGATGTGATAAACAACCAGTCCAAACAGATTAACGCACTCTACCAGATACACCAACGAGATTATAAAAAGTTACTTCACCTAATACAGCTCTATTCGGAGTTATCCGCTTGTGGTGTGATGGATAGCAAACGGAAAGAGAGCCTAAAAGTAGAGATTATCAACCTGATAAATACATAGGCTTATGCACATCGATTTTGCCCCACGCTCGAAAGGAACATACAACAATGCAGGGAGTAGCCGACAACTGGCAAGCTATTTGGAGCACGAAGATTTGGAACGGATGGAAAAAGGTATTTATACCGAAGGCTTTTTCAACCTGACGGAGGATAACATATGTAAATCAGCCGTCATAGAAGATATAGATAGCAATATCGGGCAACTCCTAAAAACAGATGCTAAGTTTTACGCTATTCATGTCAGTCCATCGGAGAGAGAACTCCGAGCGATGGGTAACACAGAACAAGAACAAACCGAAGCAATGAAACGCTATATCCGTGAGGTGTTTATTCCTGAATATGCCCAAAACTTCAATAAAGAACTATCCGCTTCGGATATAAAGTTTTATGGGAAGATTCACTTTGCCCGCAACCGTTCAGATAATGAACTGAATATGCACTGTCATTTGATTGTCAGTCGAAAAGACCAATCCAACAAAAAGAAGTTGTCACCGCTTACAAATCACAAAAGCACCAAGAAAGGGATAATCATAGGTGGTTTTGACCGAGTGAACCTCTTTCAACAAGCAGAACAGGGCTTTGACAAACTCTTTCGCTATGATCGCCAACTATCTGAATCATTTGAGTATGCCAATACCATGAAGAACGGTTCTATATATGAACAGCTTAAGCTACAAGGGCAAGAAGTTAAATTCGATGAAAGAATAATAGAAGTCGATCAGTATAGCAATCAGCAAAGCCTTATTTCTATCGATTTTGAAAAAGACAAAATATGCAGTTCGCTTAATTCTTTCATTTCATCTGAAACAAGTTTTTCATCCCAACATAATGAACACATACCCAAACCTAATAAGAAGAAAAAGAAAAAATCTCTAAGACTATAATCAACACTAACTATTAAATAGCACGATAAAGTTACTTTAGCACACTAAAATCAAGTTGGTAAAACATTTGAAGACAAAGTTATACTACTTTTTTGTTTTTATTTGTATTTTTGTACTCCATAAGTGAAACCCACTTACTAACAAGTCTACATCTAGTAAACTTGTTTAACTGATATAATTTAAATAAGTATACATACATCGTAAAAGAAAGATGGCAAAAAACAAATTAAATCAAGTATACAATATTGACTCTAGGCATATTCTTGAATCAATACCGCAAAATATAGAAATCCAGACTACGATCACATCACCACCGTATTTCGACATGAAAGATTACGGTTCTGAAAATCAAGTTGGCTATGGACAGATATATGAAGACTACTTAAATGATTTGCAAAACATATTTGGACAAATCTTGAAAATCACAAAAGATGATGGTACACTTTGGATTATAATTGATACTTTCAAAAGAAATAATCAAGTAGTTTCTCTACCTTTTGATCTAGCTAATAAACTTAAAGATATAGGTTGGTTTCTCCAAGATATAATTATTTGGAAAAAAGATAAAACAGTACCTTGGTCTACAAATGGATTTATGCAAAGAAAATTTGAATACATATTATTCTTTTCAAAGTCTCCGAAATATAAGTCGAACAAAGATAAAGTAAGAATCTACGACACCTCACAATTAAAAAAATGGTGGGTTAAATACCCAGAAAGATATAATCCGAAAGGAAAAGCATTAGATGAAATATGGGAATTCCCTATTCCTGTTCAAGGATCTTGGGGAGATGAGTATATTCGTCATTTTTGTCCACTACCAAAAGAGTTAGTAGCAACCATGATACAAATAAGCACAGATGAAAATGATATAATATTAGACCCTTTTGCAGGAAGTGGAACAGTGCTAACTCAATCTGCTTATATGAAAAGGAACTACATTGGGTTTGAACTCAATAATGAATATATAAAAATGTTTGAAAATTATATTAAGCGAACGATAAAAAAATACCGGAAAGAATATGAATTATTGGAGCAACAAAATAATCAGAGTAACTTTGAGACACAAATCTTAAATTTAAGGGCACTAAAATTTGCTCGTTTACTTATAAATAAAATTGAAGAAGAAACAGCAAGGGATGATTTTAAAATTTTTGTTACGATAAAAAATAAAAGTAGTAAAAGAAATAAGTCTATAGTTGCCGAATATCAAATTATAGGTGATGCTGAATCAAATAATATTTTAAAACTTATCAACGAAATTATAGTCAAGCCTCCTTTGTCAAAATTTGGAATAGAAGCAATATTTAAGTGCGTAAAAGAAAATAAAGTAAAATCAAAAAATATTTTTGGTTATTCAAAAACTAATTCCTATTCATATATTAAAGATATTGATATATCATCCCCAAAAGTTAAAGTGATAAGCGATATCTGTGTTGATTTAAACGAAAAAGATTACGACTAAATGATTTCCTACTATGGCTAAGAAAAATACAAAGAAAACCAAGAAAAGACTCTCTTCTGCCGAAATTTCTCAACGCAACGAGCAACGAAATCAGAAAAAAGAGATATGCGATATCCTTAAAAATATAGGTTTCGAGAAGCTATCTTATATTGATGGTAAAGAATTTAATTATGAAGGGAGAACATCGGAATTAGATGATATATTTATATTTGAGAATGTTATTTTACTAACAGAATACACCATTGGAGATCCTCATTTGTTAAAGAAAAGTATATTCTATGACAGAGTTAATAGTGATAAAAAAGCCTTCATAAATTTTATGCTGCAAGAAGAAAAGCTTAGCAGTTTTAAAAAGTATTACCAAGATAACATTAAAGATAAATATTCCATTAATCAATTAAGAGTGAAAATCTTATATTGCTCTAAAAAAAGCATATCAGAAGAACATAAAAGTGTTGTTAATGATGTTATTTATTTTGATTATCACATAGTACAATATTTCAAAAGTTTGACAAAAGTAATAAAAAAATCAAGTAAATACGAATTCTTAGAATTTATAGGCATCCCATTTAACGAATTTGGTGAAAACATATTAGGATCAGGACATATTTCCATCAACAAATTCTCTGGACATATTTTACCAGAAGAAAAAAGTTCTTTCAAAGAAGGTTATAAAATTGTATCTTTCTATATTGATGCTGAATCATTAATAAAAAGAGCTTATGTTTTGCGCCAAGAAGGTTGGAGAGAAAAAGAAAACATAGGCTACTACCAAAGAATGTTCGAAGCAAAAAAAATATCAAGTATGAGAAAATATTTGACGGAAAATAGCAGAGTTTTTATAAACAATATTATTTCTACAATTGCAGAAAACCAAATTAAACTATTTGATCGCAAAGGAAATCCTATTATTATAAATGATAAAGGTGAATTTGAAGGAGATAATGCTTCTACAAATGTAACTCCGGCTTTGATAGAGATTAATGATGAGTGTAATATCATAGGACTAATTGATGGCCAACATAGAACCTATGCTTATCATGAAGGAGATGATATCTACGAACCTCATATTGCCAAACTGAGAAAGATACAAAATTTATTAGTTACTGGAATTTTATTTCCTCAAAAGGAAAGTAAAGAAAGCCGATTAAAGTTTGAAGCTAATCTATTTTTAGAAATTAATTTAAACCAGACCAAAGTAAAGCCTAAATTGCAACAAGAAATAGAATTAATGATTACTCCATTCTCAAATATCGCTATAGGTAAAAGAATTTTAAAAGGGCTGAATTCGAATGGACCATTAAGTAATTTGATTGAGCAATACTCTTTTGAAAAGGGCAAAATTAAAACAGCTTCAATTGTCAGTTTTGGTTTAAAACCATTAATTAAACTTGACGACATAAAAAGCAAAGATAGTTTATACAGCTTATGGGAAAATCAAGATAAAGCCAGGTTAAAAGAAAGGAAATCAGAAGAATATCAAATATTGAATGAATATATTAGTTTTTGCATTACGAAAATAAGAGATCTTTTAATTGCATTTAAATCCGAATTAAGCTCAGACAAATGGGAAACATATACTCCTCAAAATCCTAATGGAATGTTAAATGTTACATTTATAAATGGAGTGTTAAATGTATTAAGATTACTAATTGAGAATAATAAAATATCAGATATTCAAAACTATAAAGAAAAGTTAAAAGACATCGACAAATTTGACTTTAAAAAATACAAATCTAGCCAATATAGAAAAATGGGTAAAGATATATATGCAAAATATTTTGAAAATGCCATATGATTCAATGAGAGTTGTCTTTTAACTAAAAACGATTATTTGATCTGTTTTTGATATTTCATTTTATTTTTTCAAATTACTATTTCTCATAAGAGATTTTAAGCTATCTTTGCCCCTAGTATTCTCCATGAGCAAACTACCGCAAAAGCACGTAGCAAATTAGTGGGATAATTCATGGGATATGCTTGAAACAAGAAATATAAAGTTTTAAATATCAGCGTGGTATCTCTGTAAGGAGAATCCCAGGCGGATCACTGAAAAGCTGGACAAAACCAGACAACGAAAAGAAAACTCCCACAATACCAATATATTGTAGGAGTTTTTTCTTTGTATAGCGTCCATGACCCAAGATCTAAAAAAGGTCACAGAAAGACACGCTTTCGTGACCTAAAATCAACGCAAAAGAGTAACCATTATATCCAATAATAAAGCCTCACCAGATGAAAAACGATTACTTCAGCTTCAAAGAGTATCAGAAAGTATAATATACTCCCATTCTAGCCCTCCAGCATGCTTATGTTTAGGATCATTTTTACAACACAAACAGATTGCCGAGCTTATACTATATTTTTCAGCAGCTTCTCTAAATGTATTAAAAATCTCTCCTGTAGTGATACATCTTATTTTCCTGCTTCTTTGTTGTATCGTATTCTTCAATTTGCAACTTTTACAGCCACTTCTCCGCAATAAATTTCCCGGATATGCCTGCCAAGTCTTACCACATGCACTACATTGTACCACTATAGGTTTATGCCTACTTACATAGGTTCCTATAATTTTAATTGTAGGTAATAGCTTTGCGATTTCCTTAACAAAATCATCATGGGTCCTCCGTGCTTTATTGGCACATTTTGGACAGCCGGTTCTATTATGTTTCGCTACAAGATGATAGGGTTGGGTAGACCATATATAGCCGCATACTTTACATTTTATTCTTATAGAAGTATCAATATTGATATATTCTGCCAGAGGGATAATATTGGGCTGTAATAAATTTAATCTTTCAACAAAGTCATTTTTTTCTCACTCACTTGTACCAAGGTCCGAATTTAATCCGAATTCGGAGAGGATATTTTTTGTTATTTCAATCAGTTTATCTGTATTACGGCGAGAAACAAGATCGCAATGTGTCACCAAGCAATTATCGAAAGGAACTGTTGCATCATCATAGTGGTCGTATATAGTTATGAGTTTGATACCTTTATCTTTGCACAATAGATGCTTTTCCCAGTCTTTCGCTACTATATTTTTATGCCAGTGCCACTAACCGGGTTCTACGGCTACTTCTAAATCAGGCACATATATGTCTAATTCAACCCCTATCACCGTTTTTTCTCTTGACATGACTTTAGATTCGCCCAGAATATGAGCAAATGAGTGATTGAAGCGGCATCAGTGTATGATTGTTTATATACGTTGCACCTTCGCTGGCTACAAGATTCGGATCGATTTTATGGAGACGTTCCAAAAATATCTCCATTGTCAAACGCTGAGACGCTCCTTTCTGGGATCGTCCACATTCCGGACATCCCCTGCCACTAAGAACATGTGCAGGAGTGATATCACACTCATGTCCACATTTCAAGAATCTGAATTTAGTTTTTTCGAGTGCCTTCGCATACCGACCAGTTATGATAACGTCATCTCTCTGGGATTTTAAGTCTTTCACAAACTCTGAATGAGATTTCAGTTTGACTCCGGCACACTTGGGACAGCCATGACCGTGCAATAGACTTCCTGCCCTTGGTGACCATTCACAACCACATTTGTCGCATCTTACAGCAATTTTAGAGTTGTAATCCTTGTATATTCCCAAGACAGTAACTTTTAAATTCTTTGCTTTCAATTCATGACAGAAGTCTATATGATTTTTTTTCTTTGCCATATGACTAAAACCGGTCAAGTTATAAACTAAATGATATTCATCAAGCCGGTAATTATCTCAACCTGAATTTTACCATCTTTCTTGCAGCACATTTCTCAGTCAATTCTTCTATAGTCTGAGTTGCATATTGTTCTGATAGCCCTATTTCAGCTGCCAACGTAATGACGTCAGCAAGTGCAAGCTCTCCTTTTCCATTAATAGTCGTGGTATGGTAACCATTAAAACCGTTACTTAGCAAAAGGTCATAAGCCAGCGAAAGTTTCCATGATCCGTTAACCCATTGGAAAAATAAGTTTTTGGCATAATCATCCCTATTTGAAATCAATACATTGAAGTGATAATATATTATCATTTATTTCATCTTCCCCAATATCTTAGGAAACTGCCAAAAGAACAACAGCGTACAGCAAATTGCAGCCGTAGCATCAGATATAGCCTCAGCTGCATATACTCCGATCACTCCCATATAATGCGGCAGTATCAGTGCTAACGGAATCAACAGAATGGCCTTGCGGAGCAAAGCGATAAAAATGGATATCTTAGCCTGCCCCAATGCAACAAACATATTCTGACAGGCACGTTGCAAGCCGAATATGGTCATACCACCTAGAAAGACAGGCATAGTCCAACGAATCGTTCCTATCAACCTTTCATCACTTGTAAAAGCAGATGCAATCGTTGAAGGGAACAAGATCATAAGTAGCATCAGAATCAGATTAAAAGAGAACATGGTGATCAGTGCAATACGGAAACAGTCCTTCACACGCTGCTTATCATCATGGCCATAATTGTAACTTACAACCGGAATAAAGCCTTGCGCAAACCCCGTCAGCGGTACACTGGCAAACTGCATCGAAGTCTGTAATATCGTCAACGCACTAACGTAAATATCTCCAAAATCTTTCAAGCTACTATTCAGCACAAAGCCCACCAAACTCTCTGTACTGGCCATAATGAACGGAGATACTCCCAGCCCCAGCATCGCAATAACAATCCCTCGGTTTAACTTCATATAGCGCCTCTCCAAAGGCAGAGAAGCCTTCCGGGAGAACAGGAAAGACAGTACCCATGCGGCACTGCAAGCCTGAGAAATCACCGTAGCCAAAGCAGCACCTTTCACCCCCATATCAAACCAGAAGATAAATATAGGATCAAGAATGATATTTAATAAAGCTCCGATTAAGACAGAGCACATGGCAATGGCAGGACGCCCCTGCGCATTGATAAAGGAATTCAGCCCGGTGGAAATCTCCACAAAAACAGTTCCCAGCAAATAAATGGAAAGGTAATCGACCGCATAGCCCAATGTATGTTCCGAAGCGCCTGTAAAGAGCAGGATAGGCTCCATGAAGGTATAGGCAATGAAGGAAGTAATTAAAGTAAATAGAATCAGCAAGGTAAAACCATTCCCCAATATCTTTCCGGCACGCTGGCGGTCACCTTGCCCGAGGGCTATGGCAGCCAGTGGCGCACCACCTCCACCTACAATTGCTGAAAAAGAAGAAATCAATACCACGAGAGAAATTGTTACCCCTACGCCTGCCAATGCATCCGTCCCAATACCCGGTATATGTCCGATATAGATACGGTCGACAATGCTATAAAGCAAATTGACGAATTGTGCTGCTACTGCCGGAAGCGCCATTTTGAAAACCAGTGGTAACATACGCTCGGTTCCCAGACGTTCTTCATATTTATTGATCATCGTGATTCTTCTTTTCTAAAAACAAGTGCAAAGGTATGAGAATTTCCACTCGCCCCAAAGGTAATGCGTGCGGCTTTTCCAAGAAACGGAAATAAATCATTTCCGTGTTTATTATTCATAAATCAAATATTCCCAGTCGAACTGTTTTCATGCTCTCATGTTCTTGTATAATATAAAAGCATAACAATGAATATAGATTCTCTTTTTGATCTAAGCGGAAAAGTAGCCATAGTGACCGGTGGTGGAGATGGCATTGGAAAAGGAAGTTGCGAAACACTCGCGCACTTCGGAGCTTCCATAGTGGTAAGTGATCTGGTACTTGAAAAAGCCCAGGCTGTTGCAAATGAAATCGTTAAGAATGGAGGTAAAGCGATTGCTGTAGCCTGCAATGTGCTTAATGACGCAGACTTAGTAAACCTGGTTGATAAAGCTGTCGCAGAGTATGAAACGGTCAATATTCTGGTCAACAATGCCGGTGGAGGAGGTGGCGGACGGGAGAATCCCTTCCAGATAGACATTGCTTACTTCAAGAGGGTATTCAACCTCAATCTATTCAGTGCATGGCGTTTATGCCAGCTTGTTGTACCTCACATGGCTGAATCGGGTTATGGAAGCATCATCAATATCACATCGATGGGCAGTATTAATAAAAGTCCGAATATGAGTGCTTATGCCTCTTCCAAAGCAGCCCTGAACCACATGGCAGGTAATCTTGCATTCGACTTCGGTCCGATGGGAGTACGTATCAACAACGTAGGTCCCGGAGCTACCAGAACCCATGCCTTATCTACAGTGCTGACTCCCGAAATAGAAGCAAAGATGCTGGAACATACTCCCATAAAACGTCTGGGCGAGGTGAGTGACATTACCGGAGCAGTACTCTATTTTGCCGCACCCGTCTCGCAATGGGTTAGCGGACAAACGCTGTTTGTAAACGGAGGGGGTATTCAGACACTCGATTGATATTTACAGATAATTCAAATCATAATTGGACATATAAAACAATGCAGCTATTCTACTAAAAGAATACTGCACTGCCTAAATAGAAATTAGCGATCCGATTTAAGTTTCTTCACCTCCTCCACGAGTTTTGAAAAGGATCTATCCCTTTTACGCTTTTCATGTTCAGAAGTGGAGAAATGCCACACTTCCCGTCGAAGTTTCTGATAACTCTCATAAACCTTACGGTCCAATATACCACTACTTACCGCTTCTAAAACGGCACATCCGGGTTCGCTGATGTGCTTGCAATCCTTGAAACGACACGATACAGCATAATCGGAAATCTCCAACACCTCTGCAAGAGAATCGGTATCATCAATGGCCAAACCAAATTCCCGGACACCCGGAGTATCGATTAATACCCCTGAACCGTCCATCAATACCATCTCCCGACGAGTGGAAGTATGTCTTCCTTTTCCCGTGGACAGGCTGATATCAGACGTTAACAATACCGATTCCCCACAAAGCGCATTCACCAGAGAACTTTTCCCTACCCCCGAAGAACCGACAAACACAACCGTTTCGCCGGCCGATATAGACTCCCGCAATTGGAGAATCGTCTGAGGTTGATGGATACTTGTAAAAAACACCGGTATCTGACGGGCAATGTGCCTGATCTGTTCTTCGACTTTCTGCCTATCAAACCCTAAATCAGCCTTGTTAAATACCAATACAGGATTGATATTCTCTTCCTGCATCTGAACCATGAAACGCTCGGCTCTGCGAACATTGAAATTATCATCAAGACTTTGCACGATAAATGCCTTGTCGACATACGAGGCAATGGCCTGTTTGTCGGAAACCGTTCCGTTTTTCTTGCGATATAGCGTCCGTTCACGAGGCAGCATATCCACTATAATCCCTTTATGTTCGTCGAATGGTTGAAAAAGTACCCAATCACCGGTACAAGGGAGTTCAAAGTCTGATTTTCCATACATCATATTCCCCGTCAGTTCACACTGAAACAGACCGTTTTCTGAAACAACCTCGTAACATGTACGGTGTACGATGGATATACGTCCATGTGTAAGGGAATTGTATGTAGACTCTTGTTTTAGTTGGTGTAACTTGTCATTCCAACCGTAATTATTCAAATAAATCATTGTTCTATCTTTTTTGCGATGAAAAATGTATAGCCGTAGAAGGCTTTATACTTGCTGTACAGTTCTTCTTCATCAAACTGAAGCGAACTGAATTCTTCAGCAATCTTATTTCCCGCATATTTATGAAGGAAGATTTTCTGAGCTTCAATCTTTGCAGCAAAGTAATGCTCTGTCCAGCAATTCTCCGGCAAAATAAATGTAGCGACGGGAAGATAACCAGCTTTGTGTATCTTGGCTATCTGATTGGGAATCGTATCTATTTCAGGATACGCATTCACCCAGAAGTCATTGATTTCCGCAGGACGCTCGTCAGTAAACCACGAACTTTCAGAAACGGCAATATATCCTCCCGGCTTCAAATATCTACGCCACTCATTCAATCCCCGTTCAAAACCAATATTATAAATGGCTCCTTCCGACCAGATCAGGTCTAATTCCTCACTCTGAAAAGGAAGGTTATCCATAGAACCGACAATGCCTTTCACTCTGTCCTGCAAACCTGATTGCTTTGCATTACGATTGAGGATATCAATAAAGTCGGGAAAAAGGTCAAGTCCGGTAATCTGTCCGGTAATATGCCCGGCCAATACCATTGTCTGTCCTCCTGTTCCGCAACCGATGTCGGCGATAAGGGACTTGTCGGTAAGGCTATCTATAAAGCTCAGCGCTTTCAGTGTTACGTCAGGACTTCCGGGCCCTTGGCGTTCCATATTGGAGAAGAAGTCACAGATTAATTGAAGTTCGAAATCGTGAATTGTTTTATTTTCGTTACTCATTTTCTTAATGTATTTTGCATACATGGAAAGCATAACAATGCCTTCATCATTGTACGCAGATTAAACTTGAATTATAATAATAGAAAACTACTCTCGAAAGGAGTTATCCGAGAGTAAACGAAAGGACAATCTGTATCAAAAACACAGATTGTTTATTAAACCAAATCCGATTTGAATGTCTTTGTCATGGTGCAAAGATAAATAATATTTTGATTTACAACAAATTTCGTGTATTCTTTTCACCCCTTCTTCACATAAACCCTGTGTGCTCCACGTCCGGCAGTATCAATGCCGGAATCCGGGAGGGCCGCCCATTCTTTCAGTTCATTCGTAGCAGTGGTGCGCAACAACCCGGTCAATTGCTGATATTCGCTGACAGTAAGAAAAGAATGTGACTCCAGATACTTTACCGCCAGTGCCAAACGCTGCTCCGGAGCATACTTTTGCGAAGAACGACGGGTTTTCCAAGGCGCCCGCTCCAACAGGCAGCGACCGTTGATGCGATACACCAGACTCATATCTACACGGAAATTGACTTTGCCCACCACGATGCTCTGTGCATTGCGATGCTTCGCTTTTTCTCCCGCTTCTTCCCGCTCCTTGCCTGTGCGCAGCATCAAAGCCGGAGTGAAAGTTCCGATGTCATCCAGTTTAACGGAGCGTCCCTCTGCCATCTGATGCGACATTTCGATGGCAAGTTACTTCACAATTCCTATTATATCACCCACATTGAAGCCGCTGCTTTCCGACAGGTTGCGTGCCAGTTGTTCTGTTGAAACCTGGTCTATCATTGCAAAGCGTGGATAGAGAACGCGCTCGCCCGTCTTGTGAATGTCGGGCATTTCTTCCATTACATAGTATGCCATATCTTTTGTTTATCAGACATTAATGAAAAAGTTGTTCGCCATTAAAAGAAAAGCTGCTTTACATTGGGAGAAAAGTTGCTTTACTTATACTGCAAACTTTAGTCAGAAGTTACGGTTTTATAATCAGAACTTTCGGTTATACAATCAGAAGGTATGGTTTTACAATCAGAAGTTTCGGTTATAGTTTTCTCTACGGCAAAGGTAACTTTTACTTTAATGTAAAGCAAGTTTTTGACAGGGATAAAGGAAGTTTTTAGCGAACCTGCCATGCAAGCGGCATTTGACGGATATATAATGAATTCGGCCGATGAAGTTGAAGGAATGATTGAAAAGATAGCAATTTCGGACAACTTTTTATAAAAAAATCATAGGGCATGAATATGCTTATACATTTCTCCCCTATAGCTTTTCACAGTATAGGGGGCCCTATTGTTTTAAGTTCGTCGTAGTCAAGACTCATTTCGTCATAAGCAACATGAAGTTTGTCTAATAACTCTTTATTGAAGGATATTTCGATTTACCTTTACCTCCGTAACCAGGTACTTTCAGACAAATTAAGTAGACTAAATTAAACTAAGTGATAGTATTTTTATTTTCCGAACCTCCATCACCAAGGAGTAAGACATAACAAGAATTGGGATACTGTTTACACAATATCCTCAGATTCATAAACGGAATGTAGACTTTGAAGATTGGGAAAAGGTATTAAGGATAGAATGCCAGGGAATCACTCCGGCTGATGTTTCGGATATGCTACAGACCATCAATATTCACGCAACAGAGTTAGAGTGAAATTGATAAGAATGGTATCATAGGTGTCGGATATAATCACAAAATATTCCCTAATCATTCATTATGGAAAAAGGAGAGTTCTACCAGATTACAACAATTATATATAAGATACCAGTTCGGGGTTCAATACATAGTTCTGATAGATCACGGCACTTCATTTCCGCTCCATTAAAATCTATGTTCGTTCTTTGAAACATTTGAAATATAGCCAGTTAAAATTCAGACATACAGCTAAGCAAGGAAAGAAAAAGCAAAAATTAAGAGATCTGTAATAATAATATATAAAGAAAAGATTTACCTTTGCTCCCCCTAAAAAAGAAAGCCAAAACTAAGAAATAATTTAGTGTTTATGAATACAAAAGTCAAAGGATATATATTGGGAGCCGTTGCTGCCGCCACTTATGGTATGAATCCCCTCTTTACCCTTCCGCTATATAAGGAAGGTATGAATCCGGATTCCGTTCTTTTCTTCAGATATCTGTTCGCCATTCCCATCTTGGGGATTATGCTCAAAGCGAGAGGCAGAAGTTTTAGTCTGAAACGGAAAGAAATATTGCCATTAGTCATACTGGGATGGTTGGTCGCCATATCTTCTCTTACCCTATTTCAAAGCTATAACTATATGGAAGCCGGTATTGCCTCAACGATACTGTTTGTCTATCCGATTTTGGTAGCACTGATTATGGCTGTCGCCTTCAAAGAGAAAGTCACATTACAAACAGTCCTATGTATCTTTCTGGCTTTAAGCGGTATAGGGTTACTTTATAAAGGAGGTGACGGTACAACCCTCAGTCTGGTTGGCGTTGGGTTAGTCATGGCATCAGCCCTCTCCTACGCTATCTATATTGTGGGGGTAAACCGGCCGATATTAAAAGACGTGGCAACACTTAAAGTTACTTTTTATGTATTGCTTTTCGGCCTGTCGCTTTTTTTAGTTCGTGTAGACTTCGGGCAAAGCCTGCACGTTGTCGATAAATGGTATTTATGGGGGAATCTGATTGCATTGGCTATCTTCCCTACAGCTATATCCTTTCTCTGTACGACGCAAGCCGTGCAATACATAGGTTCTACTCCTACGGCTATCCTTGGAGCTTTGGAACCTGTCACGGCTGTATTCTTCGGAGTAACGATCTTCGGGGAAAGCCTGACACCGAGATTGTGTTGCGGAATTGTATTGATCATCATGGCTGTGACGTTTATTATAGCCGGAAGCAATATTACGACGCATTTGGTACGGTTCAGGAAGTTGTTTCCACGATTACCGCTGAAGCACCCCAAAAAATAGACAAAACAAGCTATCTGTTAGAATATCCCTCCAAATCTACATTTTGACCATAGATTTAGGGGATTTACGAAAAAAGAACTATATTTGTTCCGAATTCTTAAAGCAGATATTTTGGGCACAATTCTTAAATTTGTTATTGCTTAATATTAGCCTCACAAACCACAGGCTAATTTCTTTCGTTTGAGTAATCCTACTCGGACAGGTTTTTCATTTTATCATTTTTAGTATTAACTACATTGTCTCTGCAAGGCAATTGTAATTTGCAATTCAGACTTTTAGCAGGTTTCGCAGCAACCGCCTGAAAGTTATGGATGCGCTGAATGCGAATGGAGAATTTCGTAAAGAACATTAAGCAAGATATAGAAGTAGAAATCAAAAGAATTGAGCAACAAGATATTGATATCCTTGATAAGATAAAGCAAATAGTCGGCTTCATACAGACTTCACTCGCCCGACTAAAAGCAACCGTTGCGGATTATCAGTTTATCAATTCCGAGGAGGAAATTCTTTTCTTTAAAGTCCGGAAACCACAAATATCCGGTCTACTGATATTTTATATCCGTCTGTATCAGATTGAAAAGAACCGGATTGGGAAATCACCGTCAGCTCAATATAAATATTTGAAGGAAGAATACGAAAGTCTGAAGAACGTCTCTTCAGACAAGAATTTCTATAACTATTATCAATCCGGTAAAACCGACTCAGATCATCTGTATTTCATGAGAAAGCATTATGATATCCTTGCGGATGTTCACTGTCACTCGTTGGACAGAGATACTTCTTTTTCCACTTTGCATGATTCCAGCGTAGCAGAGATCTTAGCAAATAAGCAACTCACCCATTATCTCTCCACAGAGATTGATGCATTATCGGAAAAACTGCATCTTAAGTTCACCTCCATCATAGAAAGTAAACTATTACAATGGACTGAAAGTAAAGTTTCATTAGTAGAATTCATTTATGCACTATATGCCGGAAAGTGCTTTAATAATGGTAACACGAACCTGAAAGACATTGCTTTCTGCTGTGAAGCTCTTTTTGATATTGAGATTGGTGATTTCTACCGGATATTTCTTGAAATCAGGAACAGGAAGAAGAGTAGGACACAATTTCTGGATAAACTGAAAGAGAAAATAACCCAAATGATGGACAAACTTGACAAGTAAACAAAGAATATTTCACTGCGTCTTGTGACATCTTGTGAATTATGCAAATAGCTAATATCCAACTTTGCCAAAAAATAGCTTAACCCGCAAAGAAAGATAATAGCTTATTTATGGAGACAACAATTACATGGGAAGTAAAGGCGAAGAATCCCCCTTTATTAATTAAGAAGTGCAGTCACTGCGATAGTAACCGATTTTATTGTAGCGACAAGTTCAGGATGAATGCTCAAAAGAAAAATATAGATGTATGGTTGATTTACAGATGCGTGAAGTGCGACAACACCTGTAACCTCACTTTGTTATCACGTAGTAAACCGGATTTGATTGACAAGACATTATTCCATAGCTTTTCAATGAATGATAAAGATACGGCCTGGAAGTATGCTTTTTCTACAGAAATGGAGAAAAAGAATAGCCTGAGACTGGATTATGGTAGCGTAGAATATGTAGTCGTTCCTGATACCTCATTTGAAGATTTGCTGAATCTATCCAATGAGGTTATCAAAATCCACATCAAGTGCGAGTTTGAGTTTGATCTCAAATTATCATCATTAATCAGAAGATGCTTCTCACTCTCTGCCAATCAGGTGAAACGTATGTTCGAAGATGGTATAATTATCATTTCAGGCAACAAACCACCCCAAAAACATAAGGTGAAAGATGGAGATATGATTCTGATACAAAAAGAAGAATTAGATAAGTCTGTCAACCGTTCCCTCCATGATATAGGGTAAGGATCGACGTATTTTCTCAACAGGCCAGTTCCACCATTGTATCTGTTGCAGCTTAGCGATTGTCTCTTCCTCAAATCGCATCCGTATTTTCCTGGCAGGTGTTCCTCCTACTATGGTGTAGGGAGGAACATCTTTAGTTACCACTGCCCGGGCTGCGATGACGGCTCCATCTCCTATATGCACTCCTGCCATAATAACAGCTTCATAACCTATCCAGACGTCATTACCTATAATGATATCCCCTTTATTATCCCATGCTGAGGCTACATTTTTCTTATTCAATCCCCATTCTTCAAAGAATAAGGGGAATGTGTAGTTGGACAAGGATCTCAATGCATGGTTGGCACTGTTAAAAAGAAACTTTGCCCCACAGGCAATGGAACAGAATTTTCCGATAATCAAGCGGTCTTGATTGATAGGATAATGATAGAGAACATTATTCTTCTCAAATTGGGTCGGGTCATTTACAAAATCATTGTATATGGTATAATCACCAACTATAATATTCGGATTATTGATAATGGTATTCAGATAAATAGTCTGATAATCATTGGTACGTGGAAATGTTTTCGTATTCATTGTAATTACTTCTTTTTGTATGTTTAGTATTTTAATATCTTGTGACGGAAACGGTCACAATTAAGTTGGGCAACAAACTTAACTATTGCCCTATCATACTAAACGAAGCTATTTACAAAGTTGCCATTTCATTGTGATTAAAGACTATGGTTCATATCGCATAGCAAAGGTAGCAATTATTTCACTTCAAACTTCCCTTGCAACCTAATATCTTGTGAAGAGCTTCCCACCATTACAGCAAACGTACCCGGCTCTACTACGAAGTGATTATCCTTATTCCACAATCCCATCTCTTGCGGGGTGAGTATGAAATCAATCACTTTTTCTTCGCCCGGTTCCAGATGGATACGTTCGAAGCCACGCAGTACTTTTACATACGTAGTAACAGAACTCATTTCGTCATGCAGATAAAGTTGAACGACTTCATCTCCGGCAACTTTTCCTGTATTCTTCACTTTACAACTCAGCTTCACACTACCTTGTACACCAATGACCGGATTCTCTATCTTTAAATCACTATAAGCAAAAGTAGTATAACTCAAACCATATCCGAAGGGATAAAGTGTACCGGTAACACGTACAAAACCTTTTGAATCAGAACCTGGTTTAAAAGGAAAAGCAAAAGGTATCTGCCCTACCGAACGAGGAAAAGTTACCGCCAGTTTCCCACCCGGATTGTAATCACCGAAAAGTACTTGTGCCACAGCATCTCCCATAAATTCTCCCGGAAACCAAGCATGTACAATACCCGGAATATAACGCTCAGCCCAGTTGATGGTGGCGGCACGTCCGTCTACCAGTAACAAGATCACAGGTTTGCCCGTTGCGTATACAGCTTGCAACAGTTTTTCCTGTCGTCCGCACAAATCCAGATTGGTACGGGAATATTCCTCACGCACCGTCTTCTCATTTCCTCCCAGTACCATGATGGCTACGTCCGATTCCTCTGCCAAGGTTACAGCCTCATCCATCATAGCCTGTTCTTCCTGATCCAATGGTACTTCGTAAAGCTCACTCTCCGGAAAATATTTATCAATAATGTCTGTTCCTTTTGCATAGCGAACCTCTGCATCAGGCAAATACTCTTTTATTCCCTGATATACCGTCTTTATCGGAGCATTAGCCGGACCATAACGACAAATCAAGTTCTGCACTTCATTCGCATTAGGACCAATCACTGCTACTTTCTTCAAATCTTTGGAGAGTGGCAGGATATTATTCTCATTCTTCAATAAAACGATAGATTCTAAAGCCGCTCTCATGGATACTGCCTGATGTTCCTTGCTATGTACCACCTTTTCAGGATGTTTGGCATCTCCCTTATAAGGATTATCAAACAACCCCATCCCAAACTTTACCCGCAATACATCTGCTACACGGCTATCAATAGTCTGCATGGAAACCTTTCCTTCACTAATAGCCTGCCGAAGCGGACGAATGAAGTTCTCGGGCAAAGTAAAGTTAGTACGCACATTCAGTCCCGCATTTACTACCTGGGCAGCTCCATCTACAGCATCGACAGCCACCTGATGCTTGGAATAAAGAAATTCTACCGCTTCACTGTCAGACACTACATAACCTTTGAAGCCCCATTCGTGACGAAGTATTTCAGTAAGGAAATGATAGCTTCCGGTAATCGGTTCACCATCATAGTCATTATACGAACTCATAACTCCCAATGCTCCGGCTTCGCAGAAAGCCTTGCGGAAAGGTTCGATATAAAGAGTCCGCATCTCGCGCGGCGCTACGTGTGGATCGGTACGGGTACCAGCATCACGCCCACCGACAGGGATACTATATACTGCAAAGTGTTTGGGAGTGGCAACCAGCCCTTCTTGCTGAAGTCCTTTAATCATTCGCTTTCCAAGCTCTCCCACCAGAAAAGGATCTTCTCCATAACATTCTACTACACGTCCCCAACGCGGATCTTGTGCAATATCCAGAATAGGAGAATAAATATTAGTATAACCTAATGCCTTTGCCTCTTCAGCGGTGACCTGTGCTATTTCACTGATCAGTTCCTTATTCCAGGTAGCCCCCTGTCCGCACTGGGCAGGGAACATGGTGGCCCGGTCATGGCAAAGCCCGCGAATTCCTTCATTGGTAAAATCGACAGGTATTCCCAGACGGGTCTGTTCCACAAACCATCGCTGAATGGTCTGCCGATTTTCTACACTATTCACATAAGGATATGATAAAGAAGAACCGAAACGTCCCAAACCATTGGCCTGTTCATCTATATTGGCTATACCGTCCTTCCAGATTTCATCTTTCCACTTCTCAGTAGGAAGAGAATCTTTCAGTACACGGCCGGACCCGTACAAGGTAGCCATCTGACAAGTTTTCTCCTCCAAGGTCATCTGCGACAGCAGGTCTTGTACTCTTGCCTCTATCGGTGCCGAAGGATCTTCGTAGATATCCTTCACACCGTTCTTGTTAAAATCAATCCAGCCTTTCTTATATATACCGGGATTATTACCCGCATACACACCCGCACAAAGCGATACAGCAATACATAAAGCGATTCTTCTTTTCATAGCATCTTTTTAGTTTTCCATTTCAAATATTAGTTCTCCACCCTTCATCAAGTCGAAATGAGAGAATCTCGGTTCCGCCAAATCTTCACCATTCAACTTCATGGAGCGAATATACTTATTTTCCACACTATTATTCTTCGCTTGGATTACAAAATCTTTCCCATTACTCAAATGAATAGTCACTTTATCGAATATCGGACGACCAATTTCATAAACCGGACGGCCCGGACAGAACGAATAGAATCCCATAGCACTCAATGCATACCAAGCAGACATTTGTCCAACATCCTCGTTTCCGGAAAGCCCGTTAGGATCATTATGGTAGAGTGTACGAAGAATATGGTCTACTAAAGCCTGTGTCTTGCGAGGTGCACCGGCATAATTATAAAGGTATGGAATATGATGACTTGGCTCATTGCCATGTGCATACTGGCCAATCATTCCGGTAACATCGGCAGCGGCATTCGGATCACCCGTCAGTTCGGAACTTGTAGTAAACAACGTATCCAGATGTGCTTCGAAATATTTCTGTCCTCCAACCAGTTCCATCAGTCCTTCTACGTCCTGCGGCACAAACCATGCCCATTGCCATGCATTTCCCTCTACGTAATTACTGGGACGCTGCACGGATGCCGGATCAAAAGGAGTAATCCAACTGCCATCACTCAGACGTCCCCGCATCAGTTTAGTTTCCGGATCGAAATAGTTCCGATAGTTCCTGGAAAGCTCCATATATTTATCATAAAGGTCTTTACGGTTATGCTCCTTCATCATCTGGGCTATCAACCAGTCATTATAAGCAAATTCCAGTCCTTGTGAAACAGAACCACCTACCTTATCGCAAGGAATATATCCCAGTTCATTCTTATATTTAATGGATACAGGCATCAGTTTCCCATTCAGAATCTGGCGATCCATCATCGGCGTAACACCCGTAGTATCATATACCGATGAACGTATGCACGCTTCCAGTGCCTTCTTTACATCAAAATCGCATTGTTTCTTCATCATAGCATCGGCTATGACAGAAACGGCATGGTAACCGATCATAGTACCGGTTTCATTAGAAGCCAGTTCCCATTTAGGCAAGATGCCACCTTCATCATACTTACGAAGCAGGGAACGAATGAAAGCCTGATTCTGCTCCGGTGTAACGATGGTATAGAGAGGATGAGCTGCACGGAAAGTATCCCAAAGAGAGAACACCGTATAATTTGTATAAGAAGCATCCTGCTTAATCTCATGTCCCATTGTACGGTAACGTCCGTCTACATCGGATGCCAGGCTCGGCTGTATGAATGCATGATACAGTGAAGTGTAAAATACAGTACGGCTATCATTATCTGAAGTTTCGATATCAATCTTTCCAAAGGTTTCATTCCAGACAGTATTTGCCTGTTTCATGACACCTTCAAAGTCCCAATTGGGGATTTCAGCCTCTACATTCAATCGGGCACCCTCTTCGTCCACACTTGAGATACCTACCTTTGCCAATACGCGTCCGTCAGCAGGGAGATTTCTAAAACTCATCACTGCCTTAGCGGTATTGACTGTTACCGATGTACTATCCGATTGATACTCAGTTCCCGAATACAATTTATAATCAAACGGATTGGAAAACACTGCATAGAAATATACATAGTGATGCTTAGCCCAGCCAACAGTATATTTCATTCCTGCTATGGTAGAATCATTTACCACACGAATCTGAGTAACAGGATGCTGATGACCATGAATGGTAGGTTCCATATCCACAATCAGACGAGCATCACTTGCCTTAGGGTAAGTATACCGATGCAGGCCTGCACGCAAAGTAGCGGTCAGTTCCACATTGATAGAATCATCCTGCAACAGTACTTGATAATATCCCGGCCGGGCACTCTCTTGTTCATGCGAGAAATGAGAACGATAGCCTTCATCCGGGTTTTCTGCTGTCCCGGCAATCAAAGGTTTCTCACCGACTACAGGCATAAAGAGTATATCGCCATAATCTCCAATACCCGTTCCACTAAGATGGGTATGGGTAAAGCCCATGATAGAAGTATCGTCGTAATAATAGCCGGAACAAGCATCCCAGCCAAAGAGACGGGTATCCGGACTCAACTGTACCATTCCATGGGGTAAAGTTGCACCAGGGAAAGTGTGACCATGTCCACCAGTCCCTATAAATACATTCACGCTATCGGTATACTCCTTTGGGAGATTCTGTTCTGCACAGGAAAACAATCCGATTCCTGAGGCCAACAACAGCATGCAGAGTTTATTCTTCATAAAATTATATGTTTTTGTTATAAAAGCAAATATTTATATGTTAACAATCAGTCGTTACTTGATACGTGTAAGATTCCAATTAGCTTCAACCTTCATAGCCTTCCCTTTCATGCGGATAATCAGTGGATAACAAGGCTTTACTGCTACATCTCCCGCACCCGGTTCATCTTTAACGGTTGGATTGGCCGGTATTCCCGAAGCCTCGCCCAATACCACTTCCATCACTTCTCCCTCAGGAATATCGAATTGTACGGAAGCAGAAGAAGTGCGGCAAGTAAAACCAGATTTATGAGGATAGGAGAAAATATTATGAATCCGTTCATGTACCTCGCTGCCTGTCAATGTAGTTGCTGTCGGCTGTCCATCCATAAGCGGTTTCTCATTGAACAGGATGACATATTCGTATAAATGAGAAGAATCGGATGTACAAGTATATACATCTTGCAAATGTGTACCTTTTAAGTCCAGGCTCCGTTTCATCCTGACTCCGGGATAAGCTGTAGTGGTTTCTGCCTCAGCATATCCTCCGTCAGAACGGGGATTGAACTTCAAAAGTTTACCAACACTCCTTTTCTGATCCTTAGCATTCACAGTCACCGTATTGTGCGAAAGAGTACGCTTATACCATTTCAAATAATCCGGAACTCCATAACCGGAAGTTCCGAAGTCAGATACCAGCTCATTCTTACCATCATGAATCGTAATGGAAAGTTTATCCGGATGACCGTGTCCGATACCTTCTCCACCAAATTTCAATACAACGGTGCGTGCATCACTACGTAATAAGCAGAAACCGGAAGTATCAAACGAATAACTCTTCTGTAACAGACTCTCTCCGGATGCTTTTATCAACTGGTTACTTAGCAAAGCTTCGGGATCCAGTCTCTTTTTCTGAGCATAAGTCAGTTCCAGTACACGTTTCAGGAAAGGATCGTTATACCGGGCATTTCCTACTTCATACAAAGCTGATTGAGACAGAAGATTAGCCCCATACCATCCGTCGCTATGTGCCGGAAAAGACAAATCGGGATAAGTGCCCTTCACCGGTTCCACAAACATATCGTGCAAATCCTTATCAAACAGTTTTATCCCCCGGCATTTTACTGCATTAGCAGTGAACAGCAAGGCTTCCAACGGATAATAATGATAATGGGGAGACCCCTCATTTATCCAGCCATCGCTATTTTTATGTTTTCCAATCAGGTAATGGTAGCCATACTTATCCTTATTGATTGCTACATCGACAATAGAATCATTTTCCAAAGCAATGCCTAAGGCAGCCAATCCACTATTATGCCACATCTGCCAGTTAGCCCCCGCCGGACGATGCAACAATAAAGTAGCCGCAGGTTGCAGATATCCTTCTTCTATCGCTTTGACCTCCTCTTTCGACAAAACAGATTTAATAGCCATATAGGCCATTGCCACTTTAGTAGCCCAGTTGGCTTCATCCAGACTCTGAGCAAATGCTTTTCCACTATGTTGATCCGTAGCTTTCCTGCCGGAGTTATGCTCGAACCAACCGGCATACTTACCCGCATAATCCAATAACATAGTACGGATATAATCAGCATATTGTCGTTTTCCGGTGGCCAGATAAAGGTACATACACTGATACATATAATCCCTGTTCAGCATGTGTACTTCATAAATCCACGCCCAGTCATAACGATTGTTTCCAATCCACTCTTTATCGCAAGCCGAGCAATATTGTGCCAAAGGCTTATCCCAACGGAAAGTAAATTGCAGATTATGTACCGGACAGAAGTAATCATGAAAATGTCCTCCTTCTTCTTTAGGTACTTCCAACGGATGCTTACGTCTTTCTTTCACTTTCTGTTCCAAATCGGCTATGATTTTCTTTCCCCACTGTGTTTTTGCCGATGAGCGAATAGCAGCAACGTCTTCATCAGAGAAGAAATAAAAACCTTCGTTACCTTTCTTGGCTATAATTGACCAATCGCCGGAATAATAAGCCTGATTCAACAAACGAAGTTTCGCCTCATCTCCCTGCCGGACAAACAGATTCTCCAAATCCTTATATAAATAGAATTGCAACCAGTAACCACGGTTATATTTCTCGCGAGTAGTGGAGGCTTGCATCCATTTAGCATACCAAAGAGGCTCTACTCCATATTGGCGTGCCACCTGAATGGCTTGTCCGGCATTCTTCCAGATACCTTCCGACATCCGTTTACCTAACGCTACATAATCATTATAGGTAAATTTTGAAATATCAATCACCTCACAGGTGTCGTCAATACCCAGTTCCTTGAAATTTATCACAGTCTCCATCTGCATGTCACCATCCAGATCATACTCTATACGGTCGAAGAAACCATTGTTGTCACGGTCACTATAAAGTACAGTAGCAAAGCGCTTCGGGTCGCGGAAGTCCATCCACATACGATCCCATCCCTGAAAATATTCTGCATTCTGGTCGATACGCCAAACACCGGTTTCCGCTCCATAAAGATGTAGACGTCCGTCGAAACGGCTGATATAGAGCTGGGCATTTCCAGAGTTATCCATATCCCACTCACCCCGGTCACCGGCGGCATCACTCTGTTTGTTGTTGTCGATACCACCCTTATTCCATCCTACTTTAAACGGATCTTTAGGATCATAGAACTCTACACGTTCCCAACGGCTGCAATCGTCATCTTCATCATATACAAAGTTTATCCGATTCCATTTGCCACGCTGGAAGATGAGTTCCTGTGCACTGTCATGGTCGGGATAAATCAGCTCCGTCAACTGGCGATAACGGGGGTCCATAAAGAATTTATCGGCCTCCGGCATTCCACGCAGATTTTTAACAGGATGAACCTGATCCATATAATCGAATCCTTCTCCCTGGAAACCAATCGTGAAATCAAAGTCGAATTCATTTCCGGTAGTGTTATCATTATCCAGATCAACTGCCAATGAAACCCAGTCCACCCGTCCTTCCAACTGGCGGTTTACATAACTATTGGAAGGTGCATTCGGATCATGAATCTTGGGCGAGTCCACCATACGGATAGCCATTTCCGTCAGATGGTCTCCATCCGGATCATAGAACAGGAAAGGGTTCTCCCAGTTCAAACGCAAATCCTTCATATCATACGTGGAAGTATGTATCTTCATGAAAGCCGTACGGCCGCTGTAATCCTCATAGAAATCGGACAAGCCACTGCGATCCCAGCACTGAAGGGTAAAATTATTCCAATTGATATAATTGAAGACATTGTCATGATCCAGATCGAGCATAATCATATAATGCCCGTTGGGCCATACCTCTCCCGTACGTTCTTTCGGATACTCTACAACAATCTGCATATCCGCTTTCCCGTCTCCATCCGTATCTACCCAGTCGATAATCAAGTCGCCCTGACCTCCATAAATGCCATCCTTGTTGCGGTCAATCAACAGGCAATCATTCACCATATCACCTTCCAGATCCCCTTCTTTCATATTGCCATCATCATCCAGCCACAAGATGGGTATATCGTTATGAGTGACAGACTTAATAGCATCCGGTTTCCCGTCTCCATTCAGGTCCAGATTCTCCGGTTTATAACCGGGTGGCGGAGGCGGCAAGCGTAAGGGCGTCAGTTGGGTACGCAGATTCCAATAACTCTTCTTTGTCTCTTGTGCCCAGCTTTTCCCGGCTACTCCTACCCAAAGTAACAGAACGGCACAAGCTATTTTAAATAAATCGTTTTTGTTTTTCATGATATTTCCTTATTACCAGTTATCTGTTCTGAATGAAGATGCCGGAAGACCGGACATATTATAAAGGCAACCCTTTACATAATCCTTAAAGGCATAGCGCACCGCGACAGGATGTTCCACTTCCGGGCTTGAGACAATAACCGTTTGCGCATCTTTACCAAAACGTGCATGGGCCGGATGAAATACTCTATCCTCACCGGCTAGTTCAAAGCCATTCAAGGGTTGCCGATAAGTAGTCAATCCTTTACCCATTTCATCAAACGACAAGATAATCTTGTTACCCTCCGTCTGCATAGATTTATACAACGGCCCCGTTACCGAAAAGCCCTTCTTACCATAAGTACGCCCCAAGGCCAGATAAGCAAACCGATTGCCCACCGTTTCTTTCTCCATAGGGTGTATAGTGCGGTCATCGCCAACATCCGTCAGCACAATCATACCCGAAGAAGGAATAAGATGAAGGCATTTCACTTGCGCTTCACGCAGGTAAGCCGAATTCTTGCCTTTTCCCTCTCCTTTATTATAATTGAACGGAGCAATCTGGGCATAGTAGAAGGGGAATTCCCCTATTCCCCATTGTTTGCGCCAGTCGCTCACCAATGAGGGAAACAACTGCATATATAAATCAGGTGCATCCACATTTGCTTCCCCCTGATACCATAAACATCCCCGAATGCCATATCCAACCACAGGACTCAACATCCCATTATAGAGAATAGAAGCATTATGCACATCCGGCAAGTCTTTGTAAGGCGCTACACCTTCTTTACTCATCCAGGCTTCCACCCGTGAGCCTCCATAACTGGCATGGATAATGCCCACGGGAATACCCAACACCTGATTTAGTTTACGTGCAAAAAAGTATCCCGCAGCCGAAAACTCGGGAACTGTCTCCGATGAGGCTTCCTGCCACTCACCTTTACAATCAGTCAACGGTTCGGAGGTCATTTTGCTTCCTACTGTAAACATACGTATTCCGGGATTTCCTGAAGTCACAATCGCATCCAACGAACCCATCACCGGATCACTGTAACGACCGCCTACACGCATATCCATATTAGACTGACCGGAACAGAGCCAGACCTCACCAATCAATACATCATTAATTCGTACCGTCTCGCCGTCATTCACCTCAATATGGTAGGGACCACCATATACCGGTGTTTCCACTTTTACTTTCCAGCTACCCGATTCATCAGTCGTTACTGTATATTTTTTGTTATTCCACGAAGTCTTTACAGTAACCTTCTGTTGTTTCCGGTCACTGTTTCCCCAAATGGCAACTGAACTTTGTTGCTGTAATACCATCCCATCCGAGAAAAAGGAGGGTAATGTTATTCGTGCCTGTACCCCGCCTGCCCAGAGCAGGAAAGATACAAACAGGACTATTATAAAGCAGGATCGTTTCATAAGTTATTCTCTTATGGGCATCTTAAACGTCAGTGGAATCTCTTTCCTGAGCATGCGGGCAGCCTCACCTGTCAACCACAGATAATGGTCGGAAGGCTGTCCGTCCATATCAATAAATTTAGCCACATCACTAATCGGATGGTCTCCCGTACATTTAAATATGGCAGTTCCCTCATCCACTTCATCAAACATGGCCACATAAATCATCTCGGCGCCCGCCAACATTGCAGTAGAAAGCTGTTGCCAATAGAAGCGTCCTCCCTGACGGGGAATACTGCCAACAGGCTTCACGTCATCCGGGAATTCCAGTTTACTAAGATTGTGCCAACTGAATCCGGGAGTTACGGCAGGAACATAAGCTACGCCATTCTCCTTACACCAACGGATATCTTCAATCACCAAGTCACGGAAGCGGTCCATGTCGTTATGCAACAAAGGAGAAAAACGCTGAACAGTCCATGGCAGAACTATATCCGCTTTCTTAATCACTGTATGCAGATAGGGGTCATTGATACAATCAGCCTCCAGATTACGCCAGAAAGTAGGAACCCCCAACATCACCGTGCAACCACCATAAACAGGATCATTCTGCAAGAAGTCAATCAAACGGTCTAAACCGATGTTCCTGATATTATAAGGGCGGTCGGGAAAACCGACTCCCCATATAGCCACCACTGGCTTTCCATTATGATGCAGATAAGTCTTTTTTCCAGCCTGATTAGTTACCTTCTGATTGTCTACCAGTCTTTTCCAGTCTTCTATAATCAGGGAGCAATCTTCACCTGACTTTTTCAACCCGGACAAATCATACATGACAGCTATTGCACGGTCATACTTTGAAGCAGCTTCCAAGGCATTCGCTAAAATACGGTTAGGTACCGAGTTTTGCTGGTCTCCGCGGGTATAGCTAAAAAAACGTTGCACGAATACTCCATCCACTCCATACTCCTTCATCCACTTGAAGTGCAGGTCGACAGTAGACTTGTCCGCTGAACTGAATACACGTGCCTTTCTTCCATCGGCATGCTTGAAAGACGTCTCATAGGTCTTTTCATATTCACTGACATCGGGCCATGCGTCGATAGTGCAATGTTTCTCATCAAATAGCTTTCCGGTCCCATAATGGCCATAGCCTTGATTGGTTCCATCCTGCGGGCCGCGAAACCAACCTTGGTATCCTGCCATAATCAATCCTTTGTAACTTGGATAAGAAGTCTCCTGAGAATGTTTGGGGCTGGCATAAGTCAACATGCTCATGCCGAGGATGCCCAAAGTAACGAATAACTTATTCTTCATAATTCACTTTAATATATCTGTTATTAAAAAAACGTTCTACCTATCTCTTTAATCAATCTGTGGGGCCATCCATCAGTAAATCATGCTCCTTTTTCTTTGTATTCCCGTTCTGCGTATCCGCTTTGTCCACCTCAATACCCATTACCTTGAACAGGGATTTCCAGAAAGCACTTGTTTCCTTCGTCCACAAGCGATAGTCGATAACGGAAAGAACCATATTTACATTTCCGAAAGCGTATGTGGCGAGGGCCGCTCCTTCCGGTTTCTTCAAGGCTTCGTACAGAACCACCTGTGCACACTTCCAGTGTTCGGGCGTGTTGTTGAACAAAGTCCAGTCCGTACGTGAGGCACTGAACACGGTGTTTCCTTTTTCTATCAGTTCTCCGGTCATGCCATGTTTCAGGATATAGCGGTCGCCGTCCATTTCACCGAAATAGAGGTCGGGGAGTTCAAAGTAGCTTCCCCAAGCGGTATTCTTATTGGTTTCGAGGGCCGATGCACGACGGTCTGTCAGCTTCACATCTTCCGGCAACCATTTACAGAAGGCATCACTCAACTTACTGCCGGAACTCAAGGCAAGCAGCATACCGCCCTTTTTCTGCCATTTCTTCAGCACGGGCTGAAGCTTCTGCAAGTCTTCCGCCGTCACGTTTTCGACATCAATAATCCAGAGATTGGCTTTTTGGGGAGTATCGGTCAGGGATACACCAACTTTCGCAAGGAAATCAAGCAGTTCCGGCCGGACGGTGCCAAGCATATAGGCAGCCTTGTAGAGCGGCAGGGGCATTTCGGGCTTTGCCGGATGCTTCACTTCTTTGTAATGTGCCCATGTGCCGCCTTTCAATGCAGCCTGCAAGGCTTTGAACATAGGCAACGGTTTGTATAGAGGAAGTTGTGGGTCGAGCCCCGGATTGAAAGTGGTGACGTAGGGCGGCACGCGCTCATACTGATAGCCCGGCTTGCCTTCTTCGTAGAGTTTTCCGGCAAAGACGCCGTCCGTCATGTCTGGCAGGCGGTTGAAGTCATGGTAGCCCAGGTTCATGTGTTCCAGTCCGAACCAGCAGACTTCCGAAGGTGAGTAATAAGAAAGGTATGGAAGGACCATCTGCTTCACATTCTGATATACATCTATTGCCAAGGCTTCGCTGCGGCCTTCGTAAGACAAGAAAGCCCGTTCGCCGATAAAGGGGTAGAGCTGGATGGGGCGTCCGTAGTAGGTGGCGCCCGACTCGCCGACAATCAGGGGTTTATTCAGGTCCTTGGGCAGGTCTTCCAGTTTCAGGCCATGCGAGAAGTGCTTGCTCCACACGGGCAGGCGTCCGTCCATATCGCGGTCGCCGTCCAATGTGATAAAGTCACGGGTGGAATCGATTTTTTTGGCACTCAACGTCAGTTCCACTAACTTGTCATCCCAAACGGCGGCCACTTCTTTCGTCGGCTTGTTGAGCAAGGCGATGGCGAAGGTTTCATTTCCGGCACTCCAACCGATGACGGAAGGATGGTTCCGGTCGCGCAGAATCAGTCTTTTCAGATGCTCGTGCGAACGCTGCCAGGTGAGGTCTTCTTCAAAGTTCAGGCGGATGGAGCTGCCGAACAAGGCGGTTTCATCCAATACCATCAGACCCATTTCGTCTGCCAGGTCGTAGTACACCCGCGGCCAGGGCTGTGCATGTGGACGGACGGCATTGCCTCCGAAGTCCTTTATCATCTGATACCACGCATACGCAAAACGCCGCGAACAGATATAGGCACTGAAGGGATGCTGAATATCTCCGAAGCACTGTATCTTCTTGCCGTTCAACTGAAACTCATCGCCCACCAGCTTGAGCTGGCGCCAGCCGAAGCGGGTGGCTTTACAGTCGTACGTCTGCTTCTTGTCGCCGAGGCTTAGTAATAAGGTATATAGGTTGGGGGTATCCGGAGTCCAGTATTTCAAGTTATTGTCCACCTTCTGGCGCACGGTGACGGTCTTGCTTTCGCCTGCGCGGAGGGTTATCGGTTCGGAGGGGATGGTGAGAGCGGTCTCGCCCAGACTCCAGTTTATTTCGGGAGCGGTCAGCACGTCTTTGCCGGCATGGTTCACCCATTCCTTTACTACGCCGTTCAGGGCAATCTTCTTATTCTTGGAAGAGAGATTGGTCAGGGCAATCTCCAAAACCAGTTTATTCCGGTCTACCCAGGGCTGCACGAATACGTCTGTTATCCGCACTTCGGGCACTCCGAACAGATAGACATCCTGCCAGATGCCAATCAAATCATCGGTGTTGGAACCTGTGGGGTAAATGGCACCCATCTTCGTATATACAGGGTGCGATTTATCGAACAACTTGGTGTGGCGTACACCGACCAGCAGTTCATTGTCGGCATCACGGTTTACGTAATCGGAAATATCGGCATTGAAAGGAAGGTGCGAATCGAAGTTATGGCAGACTTCTTTGCCATTCACAAGCACCACGCAGTCTCCGGCAACGGCTTCAAAATGAAGCAAGAGGCGTTTCCCGTTCCAGCCGGCAGGCACGCGGAAGTTCTTACGCAGCCAGCCCATACGGGTGTGCTTCCAATTGTCCGGATAGCTTGGGTAGTAAACGGAGCTGGGCGTGTAGGGATTTCGTGTACCTTCGCCTACGTTGCTGCCTCTTCCCCAGTCGTTCACATTGATGGCGGAAGGTATTTTTATCTTCACCGTTTCCCATTTGTCAGCTTGGGGGGCGGGTAGTTCTGGGGCAATCCCCGTACCGCCTTTCCAGGAAGAAGGAACAGGCACACATTGCAATTCCCAATATCCGTTCAGGCAGACTTCATCACGATAAGGTTTTTCTTGTGGAGTAATCAGCCCTTCAGTCGGTGAAAAGTCACGGGGAAATATTACTTTTTGAGCTTTTGTAATCGCTATCCCAAAGAACAAAAGAAAAATATTTAGTAAAGTAAATTTTAAGAACGCACTATCATTCATAATTATTAGATTATAATTTTATGATGGCAAAGTAAGTCCCATGCACTTAAATTATTACCCCATCTACAATTAATTACATATTAAAATCATCTTAAAAACCACTTTTTAAAGTTTATTAAACCAGATATTGGATACAATTAAGACAAAATTAAGCGAAAGGTAACACCCCGGACTTACTTTTGCATGTAGTTTATAGCTCTCTAATTTAACTACTAATAAAAACATCATGAAAAAATTATCCTTAAACTGTATGAATGAAAATTCATCATTGCACTTTCCGCTTCTTCTGATAGCACTCCTGCTTTTCTCAATCTCCGCAGAAGCCAAAGTAAAACTCCCCGCCGTGCTTGCCGACAACATGGTGCTGCAACAGCAAACCGACGTCAAACTCTGGGGACAGGCGCAACCCAAAGCCACCCTGATCGTTAAGACCTCCTGGAACAACAAAACGTATAAGGCGACAGCCGACAATCAAGGTAAATGGGAACTAAGCGTCGCCACTCCCCCCGCCGGAGGTCCCTACGAAATAACCTTCAATGACGGCGAACCGCTCACCCTAAGGAATATACTGATAGGTGAAGTATGGTTCTGCTCCGGACAGTCGAACATGGAAATGCCCATGGGCGGCTTCGACCGTCAACCGGCGCAAGGCACCAACGACATCATAGCCAAAGCCAAAGCATCCACTCCCATCCGCATTTATAATACAGACTCCAAAGACGGAAGATGGATACGCCAGTCCAGCAAGACCCCGCAGGAGGATTGCCTGGGAGAATGGCTGGAGAACACTCCGGAAAACGTGTCACATACCAGTGCGGCGGCTTACTACTTCGCCCGGTACATCCAGGAAGTGCTGGACGTTCCGGTCGGCATCATTATCTCCACCCTCGGCGGTTCCAAAGTGGAGGCATGGATGAGCCGGGAAGCCATATCCCCGTTCAAGAGCATCGACCTCTCCATTCTCGACAACGACGAAAAGATAAAGAACCTCACCAATACTCCCTGTGTGCTCTACAACGCCAAGATTGCCCCTTTCCTCAACTTTGCCATCAAGGGCTTCCTCTGGTATCAGGGAGAAAGCAACCGTGACAATGCCGATTTATACAAAGACCTGATGCCTGCCTTCGTCAAAGACCTGCGCAGCAAATGGAACCGGGGTGAGTTTCCGTTCTATTTCGTGGAGATAGCTCCTTTCAATTACGAAGGTGCCGACGGGACTTCTGCCGCCCGCATGCGCGAAGTGCAGTTGCAGAACATGAAGGATATTCCAAACAGCGGCATGGTGACTACCCTGGACATAGGCCATCCCGTCTTCATCCATCCCATGGACAAAGAGACCGTAGGTAACCGCCTGGCACTTTGGGCACTGGCGCAAACGTACGGACGCAAGGGATTCGGCTATGCAACTCCCATCTATAAATCAATGGAAATATCGGGAAACAAGATATATATTAATGTAGAGAACGCGCAACGGGGACTTTGCCCCATGTGGACTTCGCTCGAAGGATTCGAGATAGCCGGTGAAGACAAGGTTTTCTATCCGGCTTTTGCAGAAATAGAAACTAGTACCACCCGCCTGGCGGTATCGAGTGACAAAGTGCCGCACCCGATAGCCGTGCGCTATGCTTACAAGAATTATACGACGGCAAGTGTATTCAATATCTACGGTCTGCCGTTGGCTCCTTTCCGTACCGATAATTGGTAAGAGCTATGAAAAGATAATTCGGGAAATCAAAACGGTAAGAAATTATTCGAAAAAGAAAGGACTGAATAATAAAACGGACTAAGATTTTACGCATATTATCACCATTCCTGGAAAAGATATGTTTTTTTATCATTTTGTATGTAGCATCATCACCATTCGCATTAAGCATTTACAACAGCTGACCTATATCTGTAAACTTGTCGGCATAAGCCGTCCGAGTTACCAATATAGGTCAGTAGTTATTAATACCTAATGGATGGAATGTCTGTCCTAATATATAAGTGGTATATTATATCACCATCGATATTATAATAAACAATACTTATCTTCTTTATTTACTTCTTATCAGAACCGTAAATCAGTCCCGTCCCCGCCTTGCTGAACCGGAATCCGGAGACATAATAATTGTTAGTCAGTTCTATTGATTTACCCTGTTCGCCGAGCTTTGCATACCCATCATCTCCGGTAGCCGCCCTTCCCATTCGTTGGGCAAAATAAGAAGTGTACACATGCGCTTTGCCACCTCTTACATCCACGCCCTGACCGGAACGTGTGAAGTTGGCCTGCTGGAACGATACGATACCATTGTTTATTATCGCCCCAAACACAGGACTGCCCCAGAATGCACTGTTGTACAACACCAGTTTGGCATTGGGATGCACCTTGTCCGTGTTCACCTTATCCCCCATAAGGACGTACGATCGAACCGGCTCGTTCGGAATCTGCGTATTGACCAGTTCCGAGTTGATGGCAACTATCTTGGTATCCTTGTCCGCATCTTCCACAAACAGAGAATAAGTACATCCGTCGGAGCCATGTCCTATTACGGTCATCTTGCCCGGATACTTGCCCGTGATGGCATCTTTCAGGAAATGTATTCCATATACCGAACCATAAACAAAGTTATTGAAGATAGTCTGGTTCTTGACGTCCGCAAACTTAAGCGCACTGCAATTAGACTGTACAAAACGCATCATGGATACCCTCGGATACCCCTGTCCGCCTTCCGGAAGTCTTGAGCCATAGTGGGGATTGAGCTGCATGTTGCGGATGAACCCGCCTTCGGCTCCACCGCCAACCCAGATACCTGCCCTCAAAGGCACACCACCCAGATAATCTACATAATGCCCGCTGGTGTCATACGAAGCCAGGTCTATACCTTTGTCGCCCACCGCTATGGTTACGTTGATGATGTACACCTTCGGCCCCTGTCCCTGTATCATGAACGGAGTCTTTCGCGGATTTGCAGCCGTGAAACCATCGGAAGCGATGTTGAGCTGGGCCAGCGTGATGCCCCTGATACCGGCACCGGCCTCGAGCTGTATGAGCGAAGCGCCGCTTTCGCCTGCCGCACCACCGTCATAATTGGTAAACAGGGCCGTACCGCCGCTTTGTGTGTGATGCTGCACATCCCAGGAACCTCTCAGTTCCACTCCCGCAGGAACTTTGATGGGTTGGTCCACCAGATATCTTCCGGCAGGCAAGTATAGCGTACCTCCACCAGCAGCTTTCACGGCATCGAGTGCGGACTGCAACTCGGCCGATACATCCCGGATGGGGCGATTGTTATTGTAACCCGTTGCCCTTGCCAAGTCTGCTTTCAGCACATTGTCCGATGCAGGTTTCGGATGCACGGCGATATTGGTCTTTATGTTTTTAGGAATCGGGTCGAAAGCGTATTTCTTTCCGGTGATAACCTCCACGTCGGCAGCAGTGCTGTGGTTGTCAATCTGCAATTTGGACTTATAGCCCGAATTAACCGACTTCAGCGTATGCGTATCCGCACCCAGGTACACATGTCCGGTGCTCTTCTTGAAGTCGCATTGCGACAGCAGTACATTACCGCTGTTTATCTTCAGGGCATAGTCGGGATATTCATTGAATGTGCAGCTTTCAAACGAAATGACTCCGTCGCGGCCGTCGCTTACGATAGGCCCGTTGAAGTCCACTCCGTTGAATTGCACGGAGGTGCTGAAATCCTTGTAGAAGTACACGGCATTGTCGCCCTCACCGGCGGCAAAAGAAGAGTTGGATATAAGTATGCCGTAGGGGTTGACGTCCTCAACGTACAATCCGTTTCCGCAACCGTCCACGTGCACCTCGTACAACTGGGCGTTCGGCGCATCGGCAAAGCCGGGTTCGCGCCCTATCCATACGCCTGTCTTATAGCCCGATACAAGCAGGTCGGACACATATTCCCAGTCCGAACGGTGCATTTGGTATCCCGTGCCGTTCGCCTTGGTGTAGGCCGTCACGTCGGCAAGGGAGGGTACACCCGGAAGGCCGGACTTGGCCCAGTATTCGGGGCTGATGCGGACATTCTCGATACGGCCGATGTCGGTACATACGTGCACTTCGATGCCTTTGTTGAGAGCGGTCATGTAACTGTCCAGCACATAATGCAGTTCGCTCGGTGCGGAGTTGAAACCGTTGTAAGCATTCACAAGGGTGACGTGCTCTATCGTGGCGCAATCTCCCTGAGTCTGGAAGAGCGTCCACGGATAGGGTTTCACATCCTTGATGTCCTGTTCGGGATACCAGATGGAGAGATTCGTAACTCCGGTACCCGCGTTCATTTCTATGAACCGGTCGGCAATGCTGGTATAGGTAGTGCGCAGCGCATTGCCCGCCTGTCCGTCGTTCCACCAGCTTTCCACGCTTCCGTCGTGATTAGGCGCATCCTTGCCCACACGCACCTCTAGGATGGTTCCGAGCACTTTCCCGTCGTTGGAAGCGGGGTCGGCCCAGTCGCCACGAAGCTGCACACCGGGATGGAGGCGGAGAACGAACTCGAAGTGGAATTCCTTGTTTTCCTCCGAACGCCCCCGACGAACCCTGACGTTCTTGACGCCGACCTGCGTGCTACGGAACTCGTAGTTTCCGGCGGGTATATAGACCACACCGCCGCCATTCTTGTAGGCCGCGTCGATAGCCGCCTGGAAGGCAGCCCGGTTGTCAAATCCCGGCACGGCTTTGGCACCGAACTCAGGGGCAGTCACGACAAAGTCGGATATGGCCCAGTCTTTTGTGGGATAAAGGGTTTTGATACTTTGTTGAATCACTTGCTGCTTTTGCGCCCGCACACAGGCCACATTTGCAGGAAGCACCGTCAAGAGGGCCATCATGGCCGCCGTTCCTAACTTAGAAAATGTTTTCATGAGAAGAATATTTGATATAGTTACATAATATTTTCCTGGCTACTTCTGCAGGCCCGGAGAGGTCGTTCAGATTATCTGCAATGTCCAGTGCAGAGAAGATGATTTTGCCCTTGCCGCAGGGAATGACGCCTACGGCGGTGCCCAACTCGAACGGAGTACTCCGGTAGGAGCCTACCACCAAGTCTTCTCCCTGCACACGGAAACCGAATCTGCGGTCACCGTTCCGCACCACCGACTGGTAGGGCCAGTTCAAGGCAACATCCACCGGAAGGCCGTCGAACAAAAGATGCTTCTTCACGAAATGGATTCCGCCAATCCAGTCTTTCCCTACGTTATAATAACCGTTATAGGCAATATGGGTATAGTCTGCCACGGCCTGCATCCAGGTTTCGGTAGCGCCGAGGAGGATTAATGTTGTTCCGTCATTCTTAACCCGGTCGAACAGTTTCTCCGGAGCAATGGCGGTTGCACTCGGCTGCGACCATTTCAGCTGTATCTTGCCCGACTGACGGGTCTGGCGATATACCAGCCGCACTTTTACCGGTTTGCCGGCTTCCATTATCACCGGTCTATCCTGCTTGATGGGGGATTCATTGTAATATTCGTCAATCAGCTGCTGACCGTTGACGTACATGCGTACACCACGGTTCGTTTCAACCCCAAGCAGATACTGGCCGGACTCGGACGGATAGAGTTCCCCTTCCCATACCACAGAGAAAGGCTGATTGGCAGGAACGGAGGCATCGGGTTGCGCACCATCTACAAATGTACGATTAATATCCATATCCGGCTTCACGGAGGCCACAATATTCATGTCTCCCTCGCTGTACCAGGTCACTTTCAGGGTTGAGTTGCCATCCTTGTCCTTGAAATAGGCGGGAGGAATAACCACCGGTTCGTCCAGCAACGGACGGTTGACAACCAGCCAGTCCAGTTTGCCCTGTCCGGAACTGAAAGCGGGAAGTTCCTTGCCCGTTTCTTTTTTATAGAAAGCGGCCACTTTGTCATCGCCATCTCCATAATAGGCCCCGTTGCCGGACAAATCGGATGCCTGCCAGCCGACGGCAACCACCTCATCATGCCCACGGGCGCATATCTGCCGGTTGTCCGCCTTGATGGCAGCTTCTATGCGGTAGGTACCTTCCTGTGCGTTGACGGGAATCTCCACATTCTCCAGCAACAGCTGTCCGAAGGTTTCACCTCCCTTGAGGTTTACTTTCTCCTCTCTGGTATAAACCACCTTCCCGTCGGGAGCAATCATCTGGATTTCAAGAGTATGATTGCCTTTCAGGTCTTTCTCGTTCACGATATAGAAGTCCACCGCTGCGCTTCCCGGAAGCCGCACCACCTGGTTGCGCGATGCAACAGCCACATACAGAGGCTGGTTATAGTATGCCAGGATGGAGGCATCTCCTTTGGGATTACGATAGATGTCCACAATGCCGGAATGATTGTCGTAAGGCATGGCCTCCCAGCCGTTCACCATGTAGGCATCGCCCAGGTTCTGCATTCTCAGGCCTTCGATGCGTCTGCCCTGATGCTCGAATGAGACGTTGCCCATCACCCGCGTCAGAGAATCGAGCATGCCGAAGTGGGGCGCAAGCCCTTTCCGTTGGAAGTAGTCGGTGAAAGCCTTGTACTGGCTCTTCCAGAAAAGGCCGTCCCAACCGGTTTTGCCGCTGTTTGAAATCTGATTGTATATCATCTGGATGCGGGGAGGCGTGGAAATAGCTCCTTCCTCACCGCGCACGTAGATTTCCTTGCGGTTGGTGGTGTACATGATGTTATCTTTAGGGCCTTTGTAGTAACTCTCCACGTAGGTTTCGGGACCTCCGGCACGGTGGTTGTCGAACCAGCCTTTCCGGTACAGCGTCGTATCGAACGGCAACATGTGCGATTTGGAATCTTCTTCCCTATCTTCGCTTCCCGCCCAGCCGGAGGTGAAGGTCATAATTCTACTGGGGTCCACGGCATGAGCCTCGCGCATGTCATTCATTCGCTTGGCAACAAGCTCCTTATCACGTGACAACGGACCGCCAAACTCATTAATCAGATTAAAGATGATAAGACTCGGATGGCTGCGGTCGCGGTGTACCATGCGTTTCAGTTTCTCGTTCACGATGGTACGGATAAACGGGTCGTGATTGGCGGAATGGAACGAACCCGGTTCCTCATAATAAAGTAACCCCAGCTCGTCGGTCTTTTCCAGCACCACGGGACTGCCGATGCAACGGTGGAAGTTCAGCATATTCAAACCCAGCTTCTTGGCGGTGAGGACTTGCTTCTCGGCCATTTCGGGTGTGGCTATCAGTCCCGCAACCGGGAAGTAGCCCCAACTGATGGCGCTTCTCAGCATCACGCGGCGACCGTTCAGGCGCAGCACTGCGTCCGTGCCGACACCTTCCGCAGAGAACCAGCGGAAGCCGAAGTTCTTCTTATCTCGGTCGAGGGTATTCTTGCCTTTCTTTATCTGAATGTTGCAGGTGTAGAGTTCGGGCGTATCGAGGTCCCACAGTTTGGCATCGGACACGCTTACCGGAATCATCATTTCACGCTTTCCCGGAGGAAAAGAGACGTACTTCAGCAGTTGGCGGAACACGACTTTATCCGGACGGTTCTTCTCGCTTACCGTCAGCTCCACATCTTGCTTCACACTTGATGGGGTTTCGTTGGTAAAGGATATGATGGCGTTCACCTTGGTCGGCTCCGGGGTATTCTGCATATAAATATCGGAAATGAATACGGGGTTCACACTTTCCAGTTTGACACGGCCGATGATGCCGCTGAAGCTTCTGGCAGGAGGGATGTTGTATTCTCCCCACTTCTGTATGTCGAAGTCCTGCCAGTGGAAGTTACCGCCGGGGTTAGTGACGCGTACGGCAAGCAGTTGCTCCGTTCCAGGCTTTGCCTCCCTGGTGATGTCCACGTGGAAAGGAGTCTCACCAATCAGGTCGTAAGCCACGAGCTTGCCGTCGAGGTACACCTCGGCGCGCATCCTGACGGATTCGAAGTAAATAAGGTGGCGTTTATTCGCCTGGTCGGCAGGTATCGTAATCTTGCGATACCACCAGCTTACTCCTTTGAAATCTTCCGGACGGGGATTGTCCGAAGTGGTGAGATACTCCTCTACCGTGCCGGGTACTTCTACGGATACAGCATCGAGGTTATCGTTCAGAGCTTGCCAGCCGCCTGTGGGTGTATTCACAGGCAGCAATGATAGGTCTGTTATCTCGTGGGGAAGGTAAAGGCGGTCGTTCTGCCAACTTGCTTCTTTGTCGAGCCACAGCGACCAGCCGCCTCCCGTCAATGGAAGCGTGTATCTTCCCTCACCCGCATAAGCCGAAACGGCGAAGAGCAGGGAAAAAAGGAAAGCCAAAGGAGAATACTTTTTCATGGATATTGGTATTAAAGGTTTAATAGGTGTTCATCATTAATCAATGATTAGAAACACTTACTGAATCTGTTGACGGAATTAAAGCATTACTGGAGGGTTATGAATGAAATGACAAAAGAATTATTTTTAGACAAAAGAACATATTCAGAGTATAGTACGGCTTATATTTTCTTATTTGTTCTTTTGTTCTTATGTCTAAAAAATAATAATCTGTTTAACTCTGTACCGTTATGGGTTATCTTACTTCAACCTTTATAAGTACACAGTCGTTTTTCCCTTTCATGAAAATTCCGTTTACCCCAAATGGTAACTTTGTTCACGCCACACGATAACTCCATTTACATACCGTGGTAAAGACCGTTACATGCCGCGGTAAAGGTCGTTACAATAAGGGGTAAAAGCCGTTACATACGGTGGTAAATGCTTTTACATTTTGAAGTAAACAGTCGGTAAATGCTATTTATTGATTATCAGTAAATTAATAAAAAAGTTCATCGACAATCTTTAGTTCATTTCTGTAGGGTTATAAATTAATTCCGCCAACAGGTTACTGATTATTTTTCTCTTTTTACTTCTTCAACGTGACCGCCACCTTCTGTAAAGACTTCCCGTCCGAAGTTCCGCCATAAAGCAGTTCGTAGTTTCCGGGGAGGATTTCCATCCGGTTGGTGGCCGGATTAAAGCACTCGAATGTGGAGGCAGGCAATTCAATCTGAATATTCTCCGCCTGACCGGCTTTCAAAGAAACTCTGCGGAAAGCTCTCAACATCTTTATCGGGCCTTCTTTATCAGCAGGATTGCGCAGATAGACTTGCACCACTTCATCACCGTCCATCTTTCCGGTATTCTTCAATGGTATGGTCAGAGTCATGCTATCACCGGTCTTGATGCTCTTCTTGTCCACCTTGGCCTTGCCGTAGTCAAAGGTTGTATAGCTCAATCCGTATCCGAAGGGGAACAACGGTTTGCCTTTGAAGTAACGGTAGGTGCGGTTGCTCATGTTGTAGTCTTCAAAATCGGGAAGGTCACTGTCCGAAGCATAGAAAGTAAGCGGCAAGCGTCCGGCAGGGTTATAGTCGCCAAACAGGACATCGGCCACGGCTGTGCCTCCCTGCTGACCGGGATACCATGCTTCGAGCATTGCATCCAGATTTTCGGCTTCCCAGGGCAATGCCAACGTGCTGCCCGAACATACAACGAAGATAACTGGTTTGCCGGTCTTCTTCAGAGCTTTCAGCATTTCTTCCTGTACGCGGGGCAGGTCGATGTTAGTGCGGTCGCCTTTCTTGAAACCGGGAAGATCCACAGGCATCTCCTCACCTTCCAATGCGGATGAAAGTCCGCCTACAAAGATGATTGCATCGGCTTCGGCGGCTTTGGCAGCCACCTTATTATAATCTATCTCTTTCTTAGTACCTATATCGAACTTCAGGACAGCTTCTCCACTGGCCTGGTAGAACTCCAATACAACCTTATAACTCTTGCCTTTCACAGCATTCAGACTATATTCCTTATCTTTTGAGAATCCGTCTTTCCAGTCGGAGATAACTTCTTTTCCATCAATGTATAAACGGGCACCGTCATCGGCGGAAACGATGAAAGATACTTCTCCCGATTCTTTCGGGGTAAATACCGATTCAAAGCGTGCCGAGAAATCGGTTAAGTTCACACCAGGCATAAACACCGTATTGCCACCATTGCCGAAGTTGAGCGGTTCGCTGAAGTGACCGGTAGCCGCGGGAGCGCCTTCCAACTTCTTATTATTCCAGAAAGTAGCTTTGACACCTTTCTTACCATTGTACGAGCAGCAGTCGAAATCGCTGAACAGGGTTTGGGTGCTTACAAAATCGCAACCTTTCTCATAGTACACGGCACCTTCCGGGAGTTTGCTCCTGATACCTTCAAGAATGGTAACGGACTTGGTGGGGAAACCGTTATAGTTTGCCCAAAGCATTACAGAGTCATTGGCATTGGGTCCCAGCACCGCCACCTTACGGATGGATTTGCTCAATGGCAAGGAATTGTTCTTATTAGTCAGCAATACCATGCTCTTACGTGCCATCTCCAAAGCCTTGTCCACGTGTTCCTTCGATTCTACAACCGAGTATGGAATCTCGGACCAGGACACGAGTGTATCGTCATCGAACATGCCCAATTGGAAGCGGGCACGCAGCAAGCGAAAGACGGATTCGTTTATCTTATCTTCCGTAATCAGTCCTTTCTTTACGGCTTCATTCAAGGAAGAATAACTGCCGCCACATTCCAAATCTGTTCCTGAAACCACGGCATCGGCAGAAGCTGCCTCAGCCGACGGATGGGTTTCGTGGTGATTGGGGTAGTAGAAATCTCCGATGGCCCCACAGTCGGAAACAACAATGTCATCATATCCCCAGTCTTCGCGCAGGATACGAATCAAGAGTTGCTTGTTGGAGCAGCAAGGCTCACCTTCAAAACGGTTGTAGGCACACATCACCTCTTTTACTTTTCCTTCCGTCACCAAGGTTTTGAAGGCGGGCAGATAGGTTTCCCACAAATCGCGTTGAGAGATATTCTTGGAGTCGAAACTATGCCTGTTCCATTCCGGACCGCTATGTACGGCGTAATGCTTGGCACAGGCATGGGCTTTATCGTATTTTCCGGCACCGTTGCCTTGCAGGCCTTTTACCACGGCCAGTCCCATGAGAGAGGTCAGATAAGGGTCTTCCCCGTATGTTTCCATACCGCGTCCCCATCGCGGGTCACGGTAGATATTGATGTTCGGAGTCCAGAAAGTCAATCCTTTGTAACCACCCCGCTCGCCTTTACGCTGGAAGTCATGGTATTTGGCACGGGCTTCATCGGATACAATGTCGAAGGTTTCATAAACAGCCTGATTGTCGAAGGTGGCGGCAAGACCTATGGCCTGCGGAAAGACGGTGGCCTTTCCGGCACGTGCCACTCCGTGCAGTGCTTCATTCCACCAGTCATACGCCGGTATTCCGAGGCGTTCGATAGCCGGTGAGCCGTTCTTCATCTGACTGATTTTCTCTTCCAAAGTCATACGCTTCAGCAAGTCCCATGCCCGCTCCGAGGGTGACAGGTTCGGGTTTCTGTAGGGCTCATTTTGTGCTGTAGCCACCAGGGCTACAGCACTCAAACAAAAGGTTACAAAAAATTTCTTCATCATATATTCTTGTTTTTATTCCGCAACAATTGTAAAGTAATTCAAGTCTGCATTACCCGAAATAATATTCAGCACCACTTCGCGCCAACCTTTCTTTTCAAAGTTTACCGTAGCTGCATCTATCTCTTTCCAGGTTCCGCCGGTAGCCGGCAATTCGACTACACTGCCTTCTTTCTTATCAATGTCAAAACGAATCTTCACGGCAGACAGGGCACTATAACGTAACTTGACAACCGAATTGCCCGCACTGAAAGGAAGTTCCACCCATTTCAGCCATTCGCCGGATTCCGTAGCCGTCACACACCAGCCTTCGTAGACATCGTTACACTTCTTTATGTCCAAATCTCCTTTGCGGTATTGCCCGCCACTGTTTCCCGAAGATTTATCTTCAAAGTAGTCGCACGCCTCAGCCTCGACCTTGAACTCTTTCGGATAGGGGTTGCTGCTCCATTTCCGCAAAATATTCAGGCGTTGGTTGGGATAGTCGTAATAGACTTCATCTGTACTTCTCCAATAAGCTGCATTTTCCAGCACATCGGTAAATCCTTCCAGGAATATCAGATTGGCACGGTTCTTCACAGAGTAAGTCAGAGCCTTTTGCAATAACCGTCCATGGTCTGCATCGACAAACATCTTGTTTCCTTTCTTATCGTTTACAAGGAAACCGGGAATACCCACCCCAATCGTCAGGTCCTTGAAGGTGCGCACAGTATAGGGATTATCCATATTGAACCAGTTGTTTATGCCACCGACAACTTCTGTTGCGGCAGTCAGCGTATTGTCGCGCTTACCCCAGTCCTGGTCGATGATTAACAACGGGTCCATGCCGAACTCTTTAATACAATCTTCGCGCACACGTTTCAGGATATATGACAGTTTGCCGGGCACATCTCCGACAAAGCTACAACCCCAGAAATAGACTACCGGACGTCCGTTGTATTTAAAGATATACTTCTCCGGAATATTCTGAAAAGCCAGACGGATATTGTAATCCCAGATATACTGATAAATGGAATCCTGGAACTCTTTGGTATCAACCGCAATATCTTTCAACGGATAGGGTTTGCGCTGTCCCGGATTATCGGCACTGTAACCGGCATAACCGCGCCCTAAATCTTCGTTACGCGCAGCTTCCCACGAGGCAGGGCAGTCATCGAAAATGGCTACCTTAAACTTGTCGGCCACACCACGGCGTTCCATGGCTTCTATCAGTTGCTTTATGTGGGTAGGGTCACCATGGTCTACATACTTTTTAGGATAAGAAGGCTGCAAGCCACGGCAGTTGGCAGCAATATAATCCAATCCACTATATGCGATTTCCTCTACCAGATTATCCCACCAGCCATCTTCCGAGCCTTCGGGTACCGCCTCAAACAGGGGGACATTGTAATAAGTAGTCGGCCTGTCTTCGCCTTTATAATTCTTTCCTTTGCGCAAATCGCCTTCAAAGCCACATAAAGAGCCCAGGATGGCGTTATGTTCCGGTATATCATCTTCACCCGGTTTTTCGGGTTCCGGCTCCGGTTCTTCAGTATCCGGTTTCTTTGGGGGATATGTGTCGTCATTACTATCCGAACATCCTATAAATAAAACGGCTGCAATAAGCAATATATATTTTGTTATTTTCTTCATGTCTTTTTACAATTAATCATTCACTAAAGTGTTAATCATATTCACTAAAAGCTTTCCTGCTATCGGGTCAGTATCAGCTTTTTCCGTGCACAATGTTGAAACGGTGGCTGTTCCTTTTCCATCCTTTATCTGAAGTAAAGTCAGTCCACGCATACTTTCTATTTTCTGAATACGGTCTTCCGGCTTGCCACCATCAATGTAGGCATGAATTTTCATCTGTCCGGCCAGTTCAGTCACATTCTCATTACGGTTTGCTTTCAAGGTAGCATGACAAGCCAACGGAATTTCACGCTTGTTGTTATTGAAGTAGCGCAGGTCGAGTACACCGATACCATCGAATACCGGTGCATCGTCACGTTCCATGACTACGATGTCGCCTTCTGTTGGTATAATCCAGCCAGTGATGTGTTCTGGATAAACCTTCTTTGCTATCTCCTTGCTGTTCAGCAACAGTAACTTACCGCCCTTCTGCTGATAAGTACGGAGCAGTATTTTTTCGTCATCTGTGCACTCCTTCAGGTCGGAAATGATGCAAAGGTCGGCCTTCCTCTTGATTTGCACCAGCTCTTTCACTGAAGATACTTCCTGATACTTCACTTGCAGAAAGTCGAGAACAGCGCTCGTGTTGTCTTTATCCAACAAAACAATCTTTTTGTTCTCGGATACTTTAGCAATATTCCATCTCTTATTCGCCAGTATCAGGTCATATTCATTCTGCGACAATGTCTGTCCGTTCTCTACCAATACCAGTTTCAACTTAACATTCATTTTATCAGACGGCAAGATAGACGGTATCACAATGGCAGGCTCGATATATTTACGGCCATAATACTCCACAGCCGGAAATTGCTCCGTACCTGATGCCAGAATCTTTCCTTTTTCATCCACAATACTCCAGTTCAGTGCCATCGGGAGCAAATCGCGTCCGTCTTCACTATCATTCACCACATAGATGCGGGTATGGAGTTTTTCTCCGGCATACAAGTTACGCCCCCACAATTCAGCACTGACCAACACCGGCTGCATGGCACGTTGCATGGCGTAATAAGTGGGATAAGGCTGTATGTTCTTATAGTTGTAGCATTGGCGGAACCAAGTCATATAGGCAAAGTGCATGATGCCCGATACCTGTTCGTTGGTGCGACGCAGCGTCTCGGCCAACTCGCCCGTAATGAAGGATTGGACTTTCAGGAAATGCATAGGGTCTGCCCAGTCGTATGCCTCATAACCAATTAATGAATAGGGATTCTGATGAATCAGCTGATAGGAACGGGTTGGATGACCGGTCTCTGCATTGGGATACCCCGTACTCATTTCCTGGCTGATTAAAGGACGTCCCGGAGACTTGAATTGCTTCTGGAATTCACCGTTAAAGAAGCGGAACAGCGAGAAATCATACCAGTTATAGTAAGCATGGTTGTCATCAATATCTCCATCATCCACCGTATTTAGGAAATCCTGTCCAAAACGTCTCAGTGCTTTGCTGTGCAGATAGTTGGAGTCAAAGCATACCGGACGTGTAGGGTCGAGCTCCCGCATGCCCTTCACAACATCCGATACGATGCGGAACTTATCTTTCGAACGCTCCGTGTCGGCGTCTAGGTCGTAGAACTTCATTTCGTTATTCACAGTCCAGAAAAATATGGAAGGATGGTTCCGGTATTTCTTCATCACGCGTAGCCATTCACTGCTCCAAAGGTCCAGTACGTTCTTGTCCGGTATCGGGGTGGAGTGAATCATCAGCCACGACCAAGTGCCCTCGAAACTAATGGCAATGCCGTTACGGTCTGCCGCCGAAACCCACAATTCATTCCAGGGAGTGGTATGTGTACGAGTAGACTGCACGTTGCCGGCCTTCATCAACTGCATGAATTTATCTGCCAGGATGGAGTCGTTGGGACAAATGGCAAAGGGAATATGGTTTCCTCCGCGCATCCAGAACTTACGACCGTTCAGATAGAGGAAGCCGTCTTTGCTCTCGAAGGTACGGAAACCCGATGTGACGGTCAGACAGTCGGCTACCTTGCCCTTGCTTTCCGTCACGCTGATGCGGAAATCGTAAAGGTTAGGGGTTGTCGGTGCCCACAACTTGGGCTTGAGCCCGCCAATGCTGCAAGTATACATATTTTCCCCGTTTGCGGTCAGTGCCAACTTAGTCAGTACAGGTGCTCCATACAAGGTCTCTCCCGTCTGCTTATCCACGATGTCCACTCGGATGCCGAAGTTTTTCTTCCTAGCGGAATGGTTCTTCACGGTGATATCCATGGATGCACCGTCCAGAGCAGGCTTAATAAACACATCTTCCACTTTGAGCGGATTGCTGATGACGAGTTTCACCGGTTGCCAGATTCCGGCCGGATTATCTCCATAGAATCCATGGGGAATATCGGTCAGCACCTTTCTGTTGGTACGTTGGTCATTCTTGTTTTCTTCCACTCCCTTGCGCACGGACGAGTAGTAGTTCTCCATGGCGTCACTGGTCTGTGCGGCTGCTCCGTTAATGTCGCGCGTCACTTTCACCACCACGACATTGCGTCCCGGATGCAGGAGGTCAGTGGCATCCACTTGGAAATCGCCGAACATACCCACGTTGAAGCCTGCCAATTGCCCATTGACATACACTTCCGCCATTTTAGAAACGGCATCAAACGATAGGGTCAGTTGTTTTCCCTTGATGTCGGCAGGCAGTTCCAACCACTGGCGATACCAAGCCGCACCGGTTTTACGATAATCAAATGTATATCCCTCGCAACGATCGGTTTCCTGCTGATAGTAGGTATCGGAAACGCCTTTGGGATTCGGTCCGTTTGGAGTAGGCATCGTTTCGCCGTGCAGCCAGATGCGAATGGGATTCCAGAAGTTGGGAACCTGCATGACGTGCCAGTCCTCATCATCGGTTGTTGCAGATAGCGCTTTGGCTTTGTCGTCCAACTGGTACTCTGGCATGAAGAGCCAATCTCCATCCAGTGAAATCTCAGTACGATCCGGCTTTATATCGTTCACCATGACAGCCTTATAGTTTGCTCTCTCCCGGCGACGTTTAGCTTCCTTCTGCTGTGAAGTTGCCGCCATGCGATATTCCGCGGCTTTCACATTCTTCAGATAGTTATCGGGCAAGAGAGTTACAATCAAGTCATCAAATTCCGTCTCAATCCATCCGCCGCCCAGTGTCACTTCACCCGAGGGAACCAGATTGGCATTTTTGTCCACAACGTCGATATACGGTTCCTTCTCCCCGTTCACAAAGACACGAATGCGATTGCCACACACCTCCACTTTCATACTATACCATTCGCCAGGCACCGGATGGAATCCCAGTGGACGGACACCCATAAATTCGTCGGTTCCCATGTAACCGGTACGCATTAAGTATACATCGTCCTGCAATCCGCCTTTGATACCGGCAACATAACGATCGAAACGGTTGTATGCACGGAATCCGGCCCATATTTGGACTTGTTCCGCCCCCTTCGGGGCGCGTGCCTTGAAAGACATGCTGTAGTTCTTCCATTCCGGATTTCCAAAGCAAGCATACGAACCTTTCGAACGGAACACTCCGTCGGCAATACTACATTCTCCCCTGCCTACTGTTTTCAATATTTCTCCTTGATTGGAGAAATCATTTTGCCATTGGGATTGTGTATGGCCGGGCAATGACACCAACGAGCATGCTGCAACCCAAAAGGCTGTATAAAGTTTCTTCATGATACTGTTTAATAAAATAAGTTATGCAAATGTAATCGGACTACATTAACAGAGAGTCTAATAAAAGATTAATCAGACATTAAAAAGTAATTAATCCTGCTGGTTTTGCCAGTATATAGTCAAAGTAGTGCCACCTCATTGGCAAAGACTTGCCACAGGCTTGGCAAAGTTTTGCCAATGAGGTGGCAAAACACAAGCAATAAATAAAAGAAGGAGGACCCTTGCCTCTTTCAAAGCAAACATCCTCCTTACCTAACCTACCTATATTATCTTCCGAAACCCTTTGCGTCAATAGTCTTCACATCCGTATAACAAGACTTTTGATATTTGTCTTTACAGTTGGCACTAATACGCACGAACAGTTTTTGATCAAACTCAATCTTTGCTTTAGACTTCAACTTAATGACGTCACCTTCCTGAATGTTAGTAATGGCCACCGTATTATCTGTATAGCGTCCGTCAGCAGCACAGCTCACAGTAGTACCAATTATCATCTGCGCCTTTTCCACATCGGGCATGTCATAACCTTCTTTCGCATTACGCGTAAATTTGAAAGAAGCCCAAAGGAATCCGTCTGCATCCTGATAAGGCGCATCCACCCATTCCAATGTAAGATAAGGAGTGATAGTGAAATCCACCTCAGCGGTTTTTCCACTCTTCAGTTCCACAACCTTCATCTGCTCTTCTTCACAAGGATAGCCACAGGTTTCAAACGGCCACATCTCATATGTACCTTTGAAGAGGCGGGTATTCTTGAATGAACCATCCATCATCATATTCAGGTTCTGTTCAGTCACCACTATATTCGGGTCACCATTTGCATAGCTGATTTCCTTTATACGAATCTTCATATTACCCTGCCCGAGTGCTGTCTGTAATGGCTTACCGTTATGGTCATAAACTTGTCCAATCACAGCAGCATCAGGAGCATCATAGTTATCCATCTCGCACGCACCGAAGCACACAACCAAAAGGGACAACAAGAATAAATTTGCTATATTTTTCATAATCATTCCAATTTTAATTGATTAATACATATCATTCTGCTCGAGCAACGGATTTACCTTACGTTCTGTATCAGGTATCTTCTCATAATAGTATTTCTGATCAAAGTTGTGCTGACCACCGTAACTATCGGCTACACGTGTATCGAAAATATATTTACCATGAGGAATTCCACTGTCTGGATCCACCTCTGCCGTACTGGCAAACAGATACGGTGCAAGCATTCTCCAACGGAATTCATAGATTTGCTCACGAGCCGTAAACCAACGGCGAAGGTCCCAATAAAGCTTATGCTCAACAGCTAGTTCCTTGTAGCGCTCTACGCGTACAATCTGAAGTCCCTTAGTAGGAGCAAAAATCATAGAGTTCTTACCTGTGCCTCTTACATTGGTGGGAGCTGTCATATCAGCCAACTGTGCCGTACTTGTTAGTAGTTCGGCTCCAGCTCTTTCGCGTACATCATTGATACACTTCATGGCATCCTCCAACAAATCTGCACCATTATGAGAAGCAACTCCGTTCTGAGCCAGTTCAATAGCAGCTTCAGCACGTGCCAACAAGATTTCAGCATAACGGATATCAATCCAAGACTGTGTACTTCTATGCAATTGAGTTTCACCGCTAGCCAGATTACGTTGCAACCATTTTACACCGTATATACCTGTTGTACACATGTTAGATGAAGAAGTTGCAGGTCCGTCAAAACCACAAATTGCAATTTTCGTATCCACACCACCAATTTTATACGTTTCACCGTCATTAGGTCTTTTGGTTGTACGTATAGCCACTTTCTGACCATTAACCTTAAACGACTCAGCAATCTTATCCCATCCTGTAGTTGTTTTACCATCATCTGGAATTTCTTTCTTAATTTTCTGAGAAGGATCTACTGAAGGATCAATCAATCCCCAACGCATATCCAGTTCATATCCTTTGTAAGTGTCACCCGGAATCATGATACTTGCTTTCAAACGGGGCTCTGCATTATCAAAGATACCGTGTCCGCTATCATAAACAATGAAATTACCGTCGTCATCCGTCGTTTTCAGATGTCCCGTTTCAGAATCAAGAGGAAGTCCGTCAAACAACTCCACCCAATCCAAAGGAACAAAGTAACGACCACCATAACTAAAGCCTACCATACGTTCGGGAGACATCAGTTTGTCCCAGCTATGAACATAGTTGTTAATGTCATATTCACGAATGAATATTGATTCAGGACTAGTCGTAGCCTTATCAAACACTTCATAGAATGCTTGACGTTTGTCAGCCCCATTATTCAACTGATAGCCACCTTTTGCTACTTCCAGGGTTGCCTCATAGGCCTGCTTGAAGTAATCATTCGCTTTAGAAGCAGGTACACCCGTCAGCACCACACCACTTTTGCCTGTGTAATTGTACAAACTGCCATAGCGTGCCACCGAACCGGCATAAAGAGCCACACGCGCTTTTACCGCTGCTGCTACATATTTATTGGCACGACCGTTTGTCTTCTTATCAGTCATATACTGCATGGCATAGTCCAAATCTTCCAGAATAAAGTCAATAGATTCTTCATGGCTATTACGTGCAACATTCAAAGCTGAGCCATCATCTGTGATAGGTTGTGGTTCTTTAACTAAAGGTACACCACCATATCTTTTCACCAAGGCATAATAGGTATATGCACGGATGAACTTCGCCTCTGCAATCCACTCTTCAGCACCTTGCAATTTACCGACATAATTAGGCAAGTCTTGAATTAACACATTTGCCTGACGTATAATTTGATAAGCAGGTTTCCAGTAACCCTTGTCACCGTAGACACAGCTATTACCACAAACATTATTGGCATATTCACCTGTAGATCCCATTGTAGTCTTATCAGAAAGCCAATTAAAGAAACCTCCACGGCCACCATCATCACCCATATTGAAGTCTTCCATCGGCAGATGATTGTACAAACCAGCCATGTAAGCCGTTATACCACCTTCATTATAGATGTCTTCATTAGTCATAATGTTTTTAGGCGGAATATCCAAATCCACACAACTTACCAATGCGCCACCCAAAGCTACGCACATCAATATATTTTTCCATTTTTTCATAATATGATTCCTCCCTTACTTAAAATGTAATGTTTGCACCAAAATTGAACGTTTTATTCAAAGGATACATGTATCCGTATAAGTCAGTAGGCTTTTCAGGGTCGACACCTCTCACTCCAGTGATAGTAAACAGGTTATATGCATTGAAATAAACTCTCAAGTTCTTAACCCCTACTGAAGAAAGCCATTGCTTCGGGAACGTATAACCTATTTCAGCTGATTTCAAACGTAGATAGTCACCTTTCTGAATCATAAACTCAGAATCATCTTTTGGCATTGCTTTTGCACCACCAAAAGAGTAATACCCCGGTATCCACTCACAAGAAGGATCGAAAGGATGTTGATCAGGATCCACTGGATGCCAACGGTCGAGGAACATATCCAAAGCATTACCATCAAAGGCCAACGGCATTGAAAGTTGTTCACCATAAGCAACATAAGACATGGCAGAACCCTGGAATAAAAGGTTTAAGTCGAAACCTTTCCAACTTGCGCCCAGAGTCAGACCAAAGTTCATCAACGGATAATTTCTTTTATCTTGCCAAGAGCTTCCTGGATTAGTTGTTGTTGCAATTGGATGCATATCGCTACCATCAATTACACCGTCCTGATTCCAGTCTTCATAAATATAGTCACCGGGTAATGTTGCATTACCGGAATAGATAGAATTAGCAATCTGTTCATAGCTAGTGAAACGTCCCGCTGCACCATAACCAAACCAAATATCATTGTAACGATTCAGATTTCTGTTTCTCCAATAATCATAGGAGTTACCAGCCGGATCTGTTTCATAATAACGACGCATACCGCGAGTTAATGAAACTTGTCCACTTACATTATATCGAAAATCTCCAATGCTATTATTATGACGTAATTCTAATTCAATACCCTTTGTACGGTCACTGTTAAGATTCTCCTGCGGCATTGTAGAACCAAAAGTACCCGGTAAAGAAACCAGACGATTGGCAAGCAGCCCGTCACGGTCACGTTGGAATACTTCAAATGTCACCCCCAACAGACCATCCCATAAATCGGCATCAAGTCCAATATTCAAAGTCTTTACTGTATACCAGGTAATATTAGGATTAGCTACTGCACGGAAACCAAGTGCATTAGTATAAGCACCACCAAACACATAACCTGTGGGATAATTGTTGTTAGAGCCACCGGAAGTGTTCGGATAATCATAACCGGAAAGGAATTGATAATCAGCAGCACCATCATCACCCATCTTACCATAAGATGCACGCAACTTCAAATTAGAAACAAACTTCAGATTGTCTTTAATAAAAGACTCTTCTGACATTCTCCAACCGATAGAAGCGCCAGGGAAGAATCCCCAACGATTATCTGAAGGGAATTTGGAGGAACCATCATAACGGAAAGAAAATTCAGCGAGATAACGTCCTTTATAATCGTAATTGAACTTACCAATAAGACCTTTCGAAGCCGATTCTGACAAACCATTTGCATTTGCCATACCTACTTGCTCTTTAGAATCACCTGCGAACAAATAAGGTAAAGGTATAGAGAAGTTACGTTGTGCCCACAAATTATCTCCTACATTATGAGCCTCTTCATACAACATCAAACCAGAAACATGATGGCCTGAGAATGTGTTATCATAACTAATTGCAGCTTGCCACAAAGTACTCCAGCTACTATTGTGAGTACGACGCAACTGAGTAGGGCCAAGACGAGAAGCCGCCACATATGAATCTGCTGCAGCATTATAAGTATACAGGTTATATTCCTTATTCCAAGTCGTTTCATCATTTTCCTTCGTGTCATAGCTGAACATACCTCTCACCTTCAATCCTTGCACTTTGGGAATTGTATATTCTCCTTCAAAAGAGGATTGGAATAACTTATTTCCTCTCTTCTTAAAACCGGTTAAATCCGTATCAATTAAAGCCAACGGATTATCATCAGAACTCTGAGGCTTCTGATAATAAGGTGCTGTATTATTTGCATACAAAGGATCATCTGGAGCAGAACGCCATAAATTCTTGAATATTTCCCACGAATCCTTAGAGTTACCTTCACGGTCATCAATCATACCGCTCAATTTTACAGAAACTCTTAAATTCTTCGTCAACTGGGCATTCAGATTAGAACGTACATTGTAACGATTGTAGTCCAAAGCATCTCCTTTAAAGAAACCGCCCTGATCCATATAAGCGAAGCTAACATAATAATCCATCTTATCGCTACCTCCACTAATGGAAACATTGTGTGACTGTTGCGGAGCAGAATTAGCCATTACAGCATCATACCAATCTGTGGACACTCTCTTACCAGTCAGGAACTCATCAATAGCCTCCTGAGGATATTTCCGGCTTGGATTGACCAAGTCACGCATCTGCACATCATTAAACAATGTCATACGCCCCACAGCATCCACTGGCTTCAATATTTCACTTGGTTTTTGGAAACCATAATACATGTTGTAATCAATCTTAGTTTTGTTCTTCTCACCTCTCTTTGTGGTAATCAAAACAACACCATTAGCAGCACGTACACCATAAATTGCAGCAGAAGCATCTTTCAATACGGAAATAGACTCAATTTCATTAGGATCCATACGCTGCATGTCACCACGGGGAACACCATCCACTACAATCAACGGGGTACCGAAACCACGAATATCGAACTGGTTATTGAATTCACCCGGCTCTGAAGTTTTCTGAATCACACGTACACCTGGTACCTTACCAGTCAACATATTCTGTGCGTTCTGGTTCTTTGTAGCTATCAGACCTTCACTAGTGATAGCTGATACTGCTCCGGTTAGGTTCACTTTCTTTTGTGTACCATAACCTACTACAACTACTTCATCTAATTGTTCTGCATCTTCCTTCATCACTATTTCCAGTGAAGTTCTGCCATTCAATTTTATCGTTTGATTCTTATATCCTATAAAGGATACTGACAATGTGGCATTAGTAGGAACTGACAATGTAAAGTTTCCATCTAAATCACTAATAGCTCCCAATGATTTATTACCCACTACGGTTACATTGACGCCAATAACAGGTTCTCCCATTTCATCAACTACTTTTCCCTTAATAGTAGTATTTTGTGAAAACACCGGGAAAACAGCAAACAACAGCATTGCCATCATGCAAAGCCATGCATTCTTCAAATTAGAATTGTTTTTCATTTGTTTCATAATTAATCTGTTTTTATGAATAGTAAACCCTCAGTTAATATAGGTAGGTTTACAAAAGGTTAACTTGTATTCTTCATAAGCATAAACATTTAGATTAGCAGTTCATTTTATTAAGTAAATTCCTACCCACAAAAGTATATGCTCCAGATTAATTATTCTTCGAAATTCGTCTTAATATTATATTAAAAAAGCGCTTAATTTTTTCAATTAAACGCTTAATTTTTAATAAAACAAAGTTATTCACATAATTTAGAAAGCGGAACCTTGTAATCTTCACCTAAAGACTCCCGATACTCCTTACAGAAACGATCATATACACTCTTGGCAATCCCCTTCTTCCCCTCCGAAAACAGTACTAAACACTTGGCAGACAATGCTTCTTCATTCAACGGATCATGCAAAAACATAATATCAGTAATACGGAGCACCATCTCATGGTTATTTTTCTTATATTCAATATCCAACAGATTTCTAAGTAAATCAATAGAAAGGCTTGAATAGGCATCCTTAAATCCATCCAACCAATCAACAATCGTATTAGAAAGTAACGGACCACACAGCAACAATTCCAATATTTGGTTCAGAAATACATCATCTTTCAGAGAACCATTTCGTTGAAATAACTCTATGCAATGGAGCGCTGTACGATAATCGCAGAATACCTTTTCTTTCCACTGCATTTTCAGAAATCCACCATCACTCACTACTTCCACATCACCAACCTCTTCTAACAAAACACGCAACTTACGCAATGTCACATTTCTATTATTTCGAGCTGAGATCTCATCCTTATCAGACCAAAGCATATCAGTTACTTTCCGAGTCAGAATGCCTTTTTCATCTTTCTCTGTATAAAGAATTAACAAAACTAACAAACTTTTCAGACGGGGAGTAAAATTAGAAGTGATATCATTTCCATCCTTATCCCGCACATTAAATGTACCAAGTAAAGAAATTGCTGAACGACTACGATCAAAATAGTTTTCTATCGGTCTAAGAACAGAAATTCTTTCATCCCCAGCTTCTACCTTCAATTCTAAATTTTCATTCTCTACATTGTTATCATTTGCTGCCAATTCTTCTTTTACACTATCCGTAGTAACTACAGAAAGCGGTTCTTCTTTCTTATGTTCAACTATTCGGTAATATAAAAAGCTTCCAACACCCAACAACGACAAAAATCCAGCAACTATCCAATACCACATCTGGATAGCAACAGAAGTATCTTCCGCCACTTGCATTATATCCGCTTGGCTCATCAACGGAGTATTTATGGAATATATGGACACATCATGTGTACGATCAGTCAATATTTTATCCATTACTAAAAACAGCTTATTGCATGAAGGAGATGAGTAGAAACTAAAATCACAATCTTGATGAATAACTCTGTTATGAATGGGAATAGATGCTGCTGTCCAAGTCGTATCTTTCATGGATACTTTCCACAAAATACCGCCATCTTTCAAGGAAACCGCATAGAATGAACTATCCGAGGGTTCGAAATACATAGATGAAGCCATCAACATTGAGGCCTCTACCTGCTTTTTCTTCCAAACAACACGTGATTTCCTTGTTTTCAAATCAATCGCGCACAATTCTGTATAGAAATAAGAATTCAACTCCTGTTTGCCATACTTATTTCCCCTCCCACCCAATATATAGAGTTCATCACCAACGACAGCTACCGCCGAAGAGTAACGAGGATTAAGCAAGGGGTCATAGTTGATCATTTCCATTTCGCCCGTAAACGGACTCATCCTGAACAAATCATTCCTGTATCTATAAAAACCATAGCCACCGAAGAAATAGAAAGAAGAATCAGCCGGATTATAAGTACGAGCATGGTTATAATAATTCGCCTCTTCCTTATTACGCTCTACCAAATTCCATCGATCTGTATCAAAAGAGAAAAAAGAAACACGCTTTTGAGATAACGAATAAGATACCAACCTGTTAGTCAAGGTGTCAAAAATCAGATGATCTGTGAACTCCATGGCAGGATACCCTCCTTGTACACTAATTTCTTTCTTCATGGTTCCAGTTTCATCTAGTATTTCCACTTTATCTGGCCTTACCAAATAAAACAAAGCATCACGCGCATTAAAAGCAACATCCAGTCTTCCAGAGAGTGTTCCTTTATAAATCTGTTTCCACTTGATATGGTCATCTATCAGCCAATAAGGGGACCGTACACGAGCTATAGATTTCGCTATTTCATCAAAGCAAACATTATCATTATGTTTCCACAACCTCCACTCACGGGTTTGCTTACCATCTTGCATTATTTTTACATCCTTTAAATTTATTGGCGCTACATCAGCCAGATATTCAGGCGCATGTCCGAATAATGCTTTTACCCGATGAGTTCCATTCAGAGGAACCATTATTGTCGTATCTTTTCCCGCATACTTCACTGCAATAGAATTATTCTTCATGTCCATTCGCAAGGAAACTGAAATCCACTTTTTTCTTTCAATAGGACTGTCAATGGTAACCATTCCTTCATTGAAGACTAATGCCGGATAATGCAAACGTTCTCCTCCCGCAACAAACGAAAAACGAATTAATTGATTTGTATTAGTGTACAAATGCAAAATTGACCCAAAGTCGGGTTCATTGTTACGTACCCACATCTGAAAAGAAATGGTAAATTCATTTTCTACTTCAAAAGGCTTATTTTCATCTAGAATGAGTGAAGTTCTTTCAGTACTAGGGGCGGAATGAGATTTAAAATAAAGTCCGCTATTATAGACGGAGGCAAATAAATTCACTCCTGCTAGTAGGAGGAAACTAAATAAAATATATCTGCAATAGTTTTTCATATTTCTATTTCAAGAACACTAGACAAAGGTATAAAAAAAACATAAAATGAGTAATAAGTTCAATAAAAAGAATTAGAACCAATCCAGTGTTATGCGAATTACCTCGCACAACACTGGATTAACACTGAACTTATCGAAAAAGAACCTATTTGAAAACTACGCTTCTCCTCAATCCCTTTATTTATCTATCTCTCTATTTCACTTCAGGATTGACAAACATCACTTTCAACGAAGAAAGGAATTCATTTCTATTATCACATCTAAAGTTACCACTGAATTCATTTTTATCTCTTTCTCCTATTTTTATGCTTACCTTATTCCAACCTTGCAGCAAGGGCAGTTCTTTATAAGTAGCCTCATGCCTATTTTGCGAAGCGGCTACATATGCTTTATCATTAATAGCAAGCTGACATTCCTTTGCTTTCACAACCAAAGTCAGCTTCGGCATATTCGGTTCAATCAGCAAGTCATCCAAAGGGCGCGGACTAAATACATAGATATCCAAGGCCCATCCATCCGCTTTTTTCACTAACTTCTCCTTCGCTGCAACAGGAAATACCAATTGATTATCACGCAAGAAGAAGACTTCATTTGATTTTACTTCAATCTCATTACAATCAATACCGGCATTCTTTAAAATCACTCCCAGTGTATTGTATCCCTTTTCAGAGTTAGTGAATTCTTTCAGGGTACTGATATAGAAACAAGAGGCATCTTTCCGATACTTCACAAACACAGGAGTAGCAGCTGTACATTCGTACTCACTCCGCACCGTGCTGGCAGTTTTGATTTCCTCCGGACGTTTATTCCAAGCTCTCCAATCTGTTTTACAAGCATTCAGCAAGACATCTCCTTCTTCTACCAGCGCACCTGTTAATGAATATTCTGAAGCATCAGCTCTCTGAAGTTCGCAGAAATAGAAATCAGAATTATTCAAGCCACGTATCCATGACTTCTGAACCGGCAAGAAAGAAGAACGTTTAAGGTTATCTAATGCTACCGGAAGAGGTAATATCTCATTGTATACATTCAATGTCTGAGGTGTTAATCCCCAAATCCATACATCAGCACCCTTAGCAACATTAGCTAACATACTCTTCTTTTCAGCAGCAGACAAAGTGTAAGTACCATCTACAATATAGAGCATACGTGCAGGTGCAGTAATCTTTACAGCAAATTTCACGCCTTGTGCATCCAGAATACCTTTCAATTTACTGTCATCTCCGCCTATGAAAATCACTTCTTTATATTTCTCAGCCGGAGTAGCTGTCGGTGCTTCATATTGTTTTTTGTCAATATCAGCATAAGCAGACCAAGCAGAGTGTCCCGGTGCATTGGCTGCACGCATAGCATCATACATAGGCCATGGATCATACAAAGGTAGATTCGGATCATATCCCGGATTGAATGTTGTACAATAAGGACCTACACGCTCCGGTTGTACACCCGGCACACCTTCTTTATAATCAGTAAAGAAAATACCATCTTTATTGATATCCGGTTCTGTAGTCATATCTTTCTTTCCCAGTGGCAGCGGTTTCAAAGAGTACCATGCCATATTGAAAACGGTACTGTAAGAAGCTCCCATATTACGCTGGCTAGCAAGGAGATGATAGCACTCATTAGCTAATCCTTCCATACGTCCCAACTGCGATTCATAGGCTCTTTCACCATTATACTTAGCGACCTGCTCGGGTGTACCATAGTACGCCATACTATGTTCACCGATTCCCCAAGGCTTACCTATTCCAACCCAATGTTTCATTGAGTTCATGTCACCATAATGACCTACTGTAACCGGCAAGATGCCATCTCCATCATCTTCTCCATCGGCAGAAATCCATGGGCGGGTCGGGTCGTTTGCACGAACAATGTCTCTCCAATCTTCCCAAGCTTTCTTCTGCTGAGGCATCAATTCCGGTCTGTTGTAAACGTGCAAAATCACAGGTTTATTTTCATTACTGATACTCCACCCAAAGACAGAAGCATGATTACGGTCTCTGAGTACAAAACGTTTCAAATGTTCTTTTGATGCTTCCCAGAAGAGCTCAGAATCCAGTTTCGGACCACCATCACTCGCCCAGTTAGCAGTTTCATTCAATACGCAGATACCCATTTCATCAGCTACATCCATGTAGAAACGAGGATAAATCTGTGCATGAGGGCGAACTGCATTAGCATTCATACCTTTAATGGCAGTAAACCATGCCCACGCATATCTGCGTGTCATTTGCGGAATACCCATAAAGTGCCAAGAATCACCTCTCAACTGATAAGGTTTACCATTCAGGTACTGTGTGGTACCTTGCAATGTCCATTCACGCCATCCGAAACGTTCATATTTCATATCAAGAATTTCTTTCTTAGCCTGCAATGAAAGCAATACGGCATAAAGATTCGGTTGTTCAGGAGTCCAGTAACTCAACTCACCGGATACCGGAACCTGCAACACAACTTTTGTTGAAGCATTGGCAGGGATGCTAACTTTAACAGGGGCCACTTTCAAAGCTTCCTGTCCAAGTTCCCATGCAGGTACAGGAGCAGAATTAACATCTGTCCCAGCCAGGTTTACCCATTCATTAATCTTACCTTGAAGTTGCAGATCTGTCTTTTTTTCCGTATTATTCTGTACAGTCACTTCCAGTTCAAGCATATTCTTTGAAACCAACGGCTTCACATATACATCTTCCACATGTACTTTAGGCAATGCCAACAAGTATACATCCTGCCAGATACCGGCAATGTGATATCCCCACATAGAACCGGCAGGAACAATACGACGCCCAATTGTAGAGTTGTTTTCAAACAAAGATTGACTACGAACTCCCACCCATACTTCAGCGGTTTCACCTGCAGCTACCTTATTCGTAATATCTATGCTGAATGGAAGAAAAAGATCAAAATTCTCTCCTACTTTTTCCTTATTGATATAGACCTCAGTATAGCCGGCTACAGCTTCAAAATATAATTTTATCTGCTGACCATTCCAGTCATTAGGAATAGTTACAGTTTTTTTCATCCACGCCATTTTCACTTGTTCCCATTCTTTCGGATAAGACGGGTAGTTGCGATGATCAGGTCCCTCTACATTTCTGTTAGCAAAAGAGTTTATATTCCATGGAGAAGGAATCTTTATACGGGTTTTACTCCATGCACCTTCTTTGGGCAATGATAATTCCGGTGCCACTCCTTTACCTTGCACGTAACTACCCGGCAAAGCCACAGGTTGGAAATCCCAATAGCCATTCAGACAGATTTCTTTCCTATACTCCTTTTCTGTTCTATTCACAAGACCCTCACTTGGTGCAAACGGGAAGTTATACACCAATTTACCATCGCTTGATGTGTTTTGTCCCACTGCCTTTCCCGGCAGCAAGAACAAAGTCGTCAACAAGCTTAATAAAATTGCATTTCGTTTCATTTAAAAATACTATTAATTAGGTATTAGACATATTTGTTTTTCCTGTCTGCAAAGTAAACAGGGTGACATTAAAAAGTAAGCCGAAACAGAATTAATATTGGATTAAAAACACATTAATCCTCCGGAATCCAGAACTTTTCTATAAATAATGCAAATCAGTAGTTGAATTATGTTCATTTTGGACGAGTAATGAACAAAGTGTGATAAAGTGACAACGGGATAACGCTCTGTGATATAGCGCAGCCACTTTATCACCCTATCACACTATCACTCTTTTATTCCTCTCTTTTCCATCATGAATGAATTTCAACTACTGATTCGCATATATAATATTATTCAGTACTTATTTTAGTTTAGAACTATATCATTCATTCTGTAATCTTCGTACCTTTGTCGTATGTACTAATATAATAATCATGGACAAATTTAATGTAAAAGATAGTCCTCCGGATACCTCAAGGCTTGAAAAATTATTCTTGAAAGAAGGGCTCCTGATGAAAATTAAAAAGAACGAATATCTGGTACAGCAAAATGAGAAAAACAATCAGATAGGCTTTGTCGTATCCGGTATATTCCGTTTGTCTCATACAGATGCAAATGGCAATACATGGATAGTAGGCTATAGCTTTGCAAATGACTTTGTTTGTGACTATCCTTCTTTCATGAAACAGACAGTTTCCACAGTCACGATACAAGCTTCTACCGAATGTGAAGTTTATCTCCTCCCGTTAAGCAAACTTAATCAATTCTGGGAAACAGACATGGACACCCAACGATTAGGAAGGCAAATAGCCGAAACCATATTTGCAGAAATATACCAACGACTATTGGGATTTTATTGCGATACTCCGGAACAACGTTATCATGCATTAATGAAAAGATGCCCCGGTTTACAAGAAAAGCTTTCATTCAAAGAAATAGCCCAGTTTCTTGGCATAACTCCCGAAACCCTCAGCAGAATAAGAAAAAAACAACTGTATAACGAAAGGTCTTGACTTTGGTCAAGGCTTTTTCATTTTATATAGCTTAATATTGCCGCCATAAACATAAATCATAAAAATATGGCAACTTACACTCATTATGGGAAACAAGCTGATGTATTCAAGCATCTGGTGCTTTGTGAGGTTCTTCAAATCGAAAAACCGCAGATATACATAGAAACGAATTCAGCATCCGCCATTTATCAAATGGCGCATACCCCGGAACAGCAATACGGCATTTACCATTTCCTGAAGAAAGCCCGTGAAGAAAAACCTTTGAGGGAATCTCCTTATTACAAGCTGGAAAGCACAGAAATGGCAAAAGGAAATTATTTAGGTTCTCCCGCTTTAGCTATGAATACATTGGCAGAACGAACATCCCAATATCTATTCTTTGATATAGAAAAAGATGCTTTAGAAAATATAGAATCCTATGCCAAACAAGTGAAATTAGAATCACATATCCAGACCTGTCATACGGATTCACTCGAAGGGATTATAAAACTACTACCCTCACTTTCCCAAGCTTCCTTCCTCCATATCGATCCTTATGAAATTGATAAAAAGGGAATATCGGGAACAACCTATCTGGATGTATTAATACAAGCAACCCAAGCAGGTATGAAATGCCTATTGTGGTACGGTTTTATGACTGGAAATAACAAAATACACATTAACCAATATATAGTGAATAGACTGGAGGAAGAAAACATCAAAGAATATACCTGTATTGAGTTAATCATGAATTCAATCAGAAAAGATACGATTCCTTGTAACCCGGGTATATTGGGGAGCGGCATTTTAGCTACCAACTTATCTCAGGAAGCCAATAAAGCAATTTGGGATTATAGCGATATGTTAGTTTGCATGTACAGTGACACTAAATATAAAAGTTATGCTGGGAGACTATACAGAGATAGTATAAAGTAAACATACCAACATAAAAAAAGGCTATCTATCCCAGACAGCCAATCTTTTGTTAACCTTAAATCTAATACTATGAAAAA
>NZ_MSHA01000041.1:0-7085 GCF_001940965.1 Bacteroides sp. Phil13
GAAATCAAAGTACCTATGCCGCAGGGGATGCTTTGTGGAAAACCGGCGGTAATACGTGTGGATAGAATGACAAATCAATGATATAGATTATGAAAAAGATTCTTTTATTAATTATTTTCTGGGCTTGCATCGGTGTACTGCAAGCACAAGAACACTTTTCTGCTGCCAGTTTTTATCCGGTGCCCAATTCCGGCCGCGAGGTATTGGACTTTAATCCCGGATGGCGTTTTCATCGGGGGGATATTCCTTTAAAAGCTGATCCTTTGCAACTGGATGACAGCAAGTGGGAGCTGGTAAACCTACCGCATACCGTACAGCTGGTTCCTTCCGAGGCGAGCGGTTCTCGCAATTATCAGGGGCCGGCCTGGTATTCCAAGCGTTTCACTGTCGATACTCGGTATCAAGGTAAGCGGTTGTCCCTCTATTTTGAGGCGGTTATGGGTAAAAGCAGCTTTTATATCAATGGTTACAAAGTAAAGGAGCACTTCGGTGGTTTTCTCCCGGTGAGTATAGATTTGACTGCTGTTGGTGTGCGTCCAGGTGATGAGGTAACCGTTGCCGTATGTGCTGATAACAGTGATGACCCTTCTTTCCCGCCGGGGCGCAAACAGTATACGATGGATTTTTGTGTATTTGGTGGCATCTACCGTGATTGTTATCTTATCTGTACCGGTGACGTGCATGTAAGCGATGCCAATGAAGCTGGCCAGGTGGCTGGGGGAGGCGTGTTTGTCAGCTATGAGGATGTGTCGGACCAAAAGGCTCGGGTGAATGTCAAGACTCATATCGTCAATGATAGAGAGAGTGGTTGCCGGGTGGTAGTGGAGTCAACCCTGCTGGATGCTGTTGGCAAGCAGGTGGCCAGTACAAGGAAAAGTCTCAGCTTGTCTGCCGGAAGTGATGGACACGTCATGCAGCAGCTCACTGTCAGAAATCCGTCTTTGTGGCATCCCGATACTCCGAATCTGTATCGGCTCCGCACCTCTGTCTATCTTAACGGCAAGCTGTGCGACGCTGTTGTTTCCCGTATCGGTATCCGAAGCATTGAGTTTCGCGGTGCCGACGGTCTCTATATCAACGGTAAGCCGTTCGGAGACAAGCTGATGGGGGTAAACCGCCATCAGGACTATGCTTATATCGGGAATGCCGTACCCAACAACCTGCATTGGCTGGACGTGAAGAAAATGCGTGATGCTGGTTTCCGGATTATACGCTCGGCACACTATCCCCAAGACCCTGCATTTATGGATGCCTGCGATGAACTGGGCATGTTCATTATTGTAGCCACTCCCGGCTGGCAGTACTGGAATCCGGAACCGGTGTTTGAAGAACGTATCCTTTCCGACATCCGTAATATGGTCCGTCGAGACCGTAATCATCCGTCTGTCCTTCTGTGGGAACCAGTACTTAATGAGACGGCTTTTCCGGAGTCTTTCGCACAGAATGCCTATCGGGCTACTCATGAAGAGTATCCGGCTCCGGGTTGCTATGCTGCCATTGATGACAAGAGCAAAGGAGCAATGGGATATGATGTAGTTTATACAGCCCCCAAGAACGAGGCGTTTTACCGGAATGCAGGCAAATCCTGCTTTACCCGGGAGTATGGTGACTGTGTGGATGACTGGAATTCCCACAATTCTTACAGCCGTGTGGCACGTGAATGGGGTGAAGAGCCACAGATTCGCCAGGCCCAGCACTATGCCCGCAAGGATTATGGCGGCTCTCTTACGGTTGATCAGTTCTGCAAATCTCCTCGGGGGCATATAGGAGGTGCCTTGTGGCATTCGTTTGACCACCAGCGTGGTTATCATCCTGACCCTTTCTGGGGAGGACTGATGGATATGTTCCGTCAGCCAAAGTATTCCTATTACATGATGATGAGCCAGCGTGATCCGCACCTGCACTTGGAGCAGGCTGATAGTGGGCCGATGGTGTATATAGCTAATGCCATGACTCCTTTTTCCCCCGAGGATATAGTGGTTTATACCAACTGTGATAGTGTACGTGTCATTGTGAACGAAAAAGACACCCTTGTGCAAGTGCCGTTGCTGGAGGAGAAGGGGATTCGTCATCCTCCCGTTGTTTTTAAGGGTGCTTATAGCTTTGTGGATGTCCGGGCACTTCATCGGGCCGGGAAACCGGAACAATGTAGTATTGTGGCTGAGGGATTCCTGGATGGCAAGATTGTTGCTAGGACCAAGAATATGCCTTCCAAACGTAATGAACAGCTTGTACTGACTGTTGATTCTGGACTGCCCCTGCGTGCCAATGGTTCGGATATGGTCACGGTGATTGCTTCCATTACCGATAAGGATGGCTATGTAAAGCGCCTTTCTCAAGAAACCGTTATTTTTGAGGTGGAAGGAGAAGGAGAGTTGGTCGGTGGAAGAGAGGTAGAAGCCAATCCCCGTGTCAGTCGTTGGGGGACTGCACCTGCACTGATCCGTACAACAACGAAAGCAGGTACTATCAAAATAAAAGCACGTCTTTTGCATCTAGGTATACAGTTCCATCCCCAGGCAGTGATTGAAATAGCTACTTTGCCTGCGGAACGTGTAGCCTTGTATAGAGAGCTTCCGGTTCCGCAAAAGACGGAAATCTTTGGAAAAACTGAAGTCGGAGAGATTGACTTCAATGAAATAGAGCGCCTTGCCAGGGAAGAGCAGGAACGTATCAATGAAATGAAGCAGGTGGAACAGCAGCAACGCCACTTTGAAAGTACGGAAAAGAAATAGCATTTACTGGTATTTTTGTTTCTACACAAAAAAATAAAAACATCTGTCACGCTATCACGCAAAGGAGTATATATGTGATTATAAATTTATTAGGGTGTGATAGGTGTTTTTTCATACCTATCTATCACGCTCTAATGAGAGTATTGGAAATAGAGTGATATCGTTGTTTTATCTATTAGGGATAGTCTTATATTGTTAGTTTTCAGCATGAAGCTTTTAGTTTCCAGCTGGATGTCTTTTCCCTGATTTAGTTGGATGTTGTTTGGGTAGTATTACATTGTATTGATAAATAAAAGGGAGGAACCTCACGGCCCCTCCCTTTCGTACATATCAAATTGATTAAGGTCTATTTGATTTCTTGATAAATAAGGTTAGAAGTTTTGTGTTATTACGTTTTTATCAGTATTAGTAGCCTGCATTATTAGTCCACTGTGTCAGACGGATTTGCTGATAAGGTATGGGGAAGTAATAATGGTTGTTGCTTTGGAAAAGCGAACCATTCCAAGTCTCGGCTCTAACTTCACTTACCTTTTCCAGACGAACAAGTTCGAACCAACGTTTCATTTCTGCAAAGAATTCCCAACCGCGTTCGTTGAATACAGCTGTTGTGAAAGCTGTAGGATCAGTAGTTGTGGTCAGCTGGTCTTGTGCATAACCGGCACGTTTCTGTACTTTCTGAATGGCATCCAAAGCTTGTGCGTTTACACTGTTTGTGGCACGGGTGGAAGCTTCTGCGTACATCAGCAGGACATCGGCGTAACGGTAGATACAAGTGATACCATTAGCTTGGGCACTCTTACCGGGTGCGCCGTTGTCATAGTCATAATACTTGGAAATGGCGGGAAGCTTATCGGCACTTTCTTTATAAGTGACATGACCGTTTTTAGTTTCCCATTCTGTCATATAATTCCACTCTTTACGTGCATCATCCGGATAATTTAGAAAGAAGCTTTCGTTTGCATAGTAGTCAGACCAACCGGCATTGGGGGCAAAATCGCTGGGGTAGTAAGACTTTCCATAGTTACTTGCCGTCTTCATCTTCGCATTATGGTGGATGGCAAACATTACTTCATTGGGTTGTGCTTTATTGGCTTCTTTCCACAATTCTGCATATTCTTCGGTCAGGTACAAACCAGAGTTGTCTATGATGTCTTTAGCTGCAGCCGCTGCCAGTGAGTAATACTCTTGTCCTCTTTTCAAAGGCCAACCGGCCATTGTCATGTAAGCGTCTGCCAGACAAGCTTCGGCTGCCCATTTGGAAGGAGTAGAGCTGAAGCCGCTGCGACTTTTTGCTGGTAATATTTCTACTGCTTTTTTCAAGCTAGGAATAATCGCTTGATCATAGATTTCTGCAACAGCAGTTCTCGGCATGTACGTTGAAGCGTCTGTTTCTGCTAGAATTAGGGGTACATCACCATACATGCGTACCAAATAAAAATAAGAAAGTCCACGGAGGAAGTAAGCTTCTCCTAATACTTCTTCAAACTTCTTGGCTTGGTCTGCATTTTCCGGTAATACCGTCTTATTAATAAGTGTATTGGAGTGGTTGATAACGGCAAAAAATAGTGACCAAGTAGTATCGAAATCTGCAGTGTTGGCTGTGATATTGGGAGATAGTCTATAGTAATTGGCCAATTCATTATTTGCTTTTGCCGCACGATAAGTAATATCATCTGCACATACATTTATGCGTTGTAAACGGCAGTTAAAACCATAGTTCCCATTCCATAAATCGTTATAAAGTCCTGTTGCAGCTTGTTGAAGACCTGTTAGGTCCATGCTGGCAATGTAATCTTCATCAGTAATGAAAGACTGTGGCTCTTGGGTCAGGTCTACACAAGAAGTTGTCAGGAACATACTGCAGGCTATTGTTGCTATATATGCTAATTTTTTCATATTATTCTTGTTTAAAAGGTAAATCATTAGAATGCAAAATTTAAACCAATCAGATAATTACGGCTGTTAGGATATGAGCCCCAATCAACACCTTGTATCAGTGGGCTTCCCATTGTTGCTTCAGGATCCAGACCGGAATAGTTGGTGATATGGAACGGATTCTGGATGGAAACATAAAGTCGGAGATTGCTGATACCAAGTGATTTGCAGGCTAATTCGGGCAAAGTGTAACCCAAGGTGATACTTTTCATCTTGATAAAGCTTCCATTTTCTACAAAACGACTGCTGAATACTTTGTTTTCTGTGCCTCCTTGTACGAAACCCGGTACATCTGTATTTGTATTGGTTGGCGTCCAACGGTTCAAGAAGTCACGCATTGGAGTTACTGCAGCCATGTTCTGACCGGAAACTGTATTGAATCCCATTTGATGAGTTGCATTGTATATATCAAAGCCATGGAAACCTACCATAAAGAATGAGAAATCAAAATTCTTGTAATTGAAGCTATTGTTCCAACCCCAGTTAAATGTCGGTTGACCACAGCCGATGATACCTTGGTCTGCATCATTCAGTACTCCGTCTTTATTGGTATCTACATATTTAGAGTTACCAGCTACGACTTTATAGACTTCACCGTTTGTTTTGCCATTTGTTTGACCGTTGGCGTCTACGAATGGAGCGTTCACTTCATCTTCCTGCCAGATACCTCCGAAAGTATATCCCCAGAATGTACCTAATTTTTCACCTTCAATCATCTGGAATAATTGATTTTGGAAACTTCCGGCTTGCTGTTGGCGATGGTTAGCTGTAGGTATGCTGTTGAAAGTTCCTTTATTATGCGATAAAGTAACGTCGGTATGCCAGCTGAAGCCTTTACCGGTAAATGGGTCTGCACTGATTGTGAACTCTATACCAGTATTCTTGATTTCGCCAGAGTTCATCAACAATGAGGGAAATCCCATGTGTGTTGGTTGTGCCAGATCCAACAAAATATCTTTGGATAATTTGCTATACCAATCGGCAGTCAAGCGTATGCGACCGTTGAGTATACCAAAATCAACACCTGCATTGAACTGGTCGTTACGTTCCCATTTTAGGTAAGGAGCAGCAGGGCGGTCTACTTTATAAGAGGTGGAGCCATCACTATTTCTTATTGGAGTACGTTTGGAATAGGGGCGGTAAGCTTCTACAGCTTGGTTACCTACAGAACCATAACCGAGGCGAAGTTTCAATTGGTCGATAAAGCTGTTGTCTTTCAAAAAACTTTCTTGTTTCAAGTCCCAAGCCAAAGCTGCAGATGGGAAATAGCTCCATTTATCAACAAGACGTGAAGAACCATCTGCGCGAATAGATGCAGTAACCATGTAACGGTTCATAAATACGTAGTTTACACGTAACATACCTGACATTAATGTATTGATAACACGGTCGGAGCTATTGGTAGCAAGCTCTGCATTTGACCATGCCAAGTTGTTTATACCGATCCTATCAATATAATCCAAACCATAAGCAGTACCGGTATGATTGAAATTATTATCATAAGACTGTTCGAAAACAGCAGTTGCGTTGACACGATGATTAGCATTAAATTCTTTTACATAACTTAATGTGTTGGTGTTTAACCAGGAAGTGTTCCAGTAACTACGTGCTTGACCTTGCGATAAATTGCTATTCTTGAAAGCATAGTAACTTTTGTCATTTTGTACGGAAGTGTTTAGTCTATTGTCAAGCAGAACTCCCAGTTGTGAGCGGAAGCTCAAACCGTCCATGATGTCAAACTGGACATAACCTTGTATACGATTATTTATTGTCTTGTTGGCATTGTCTGCTTCCCAAATATGCCCCATTGGATTGTAAGTTGAACTACCCTCAAAAAATGAATTATTGTAGTTTCCATCTTCATCTTGCGGTTCAATAGTACTGGGAAAGTACATTGCTTGTTGGATTAAACCATCATATTCATTGACACGTGGAGTACTTGTTTCTCTGTAGTGACCATAGATGTTCATACCAGCTTTCAGCCACTTCTTGATTTTGGTATCTACTTTCAAACGCCAGCTGTAGATTTGGCTACTTGACTCCTTGATGATACCTTCATCGTTTTGATAGCGGAGAGATGCCAGGAAAGTAGTCTTTTCGCCACCACCTGCAATAGACATTTCATAGTTCTGTGTAACGGCAGGGCTGCGGAAGATTTCTCTTGAGTAATCATAACCTGCTTTGCCAGACTTGAAGGCTGCTAATTGCTCTGCACTATAATAGTGATTGTCGCCGTATCCAAAATATTCCTTACCATAGTCATTAACCAGGTTGGCATATTCATAGGTAGAAAGATTATCAGCATACTTGGCTACAGTCTTGATGTTGGCAAATGCATTAAAAGATACAGTCAATTTGTCTTGGGATGGGTTTTTGGTAGTAACCAAGATTACACCGTTTGCACCGCGAGAACCG
>NZ_MSHA01000042.1:0-131153 GCF_001940965.1 Bacteroides sp. Phil13
GGGCAATGGTGAGTGAATTTTCCACATAATCGAAAAAATAAAATCCTATATCATAGTGTTTTGGCAAAAGAATTTAATGAAAAGTGATGCGAGAATGGGATTTATTTGCTAATTTTGCATTGTTTTTGAGACAATAAAACATTAACAATGCAAAGAAACAGAATGAACATATTACCAACAACAACCATAATTCAGAGCAACAAACGCACTGAATCTGTGTCGAGTGTTCTTGTTTCACGCATTGAACCTCGTATAGTAAACACTTTCCAACGAACATAGCGAGTACATTATTGTACTATGAGAGAATAGAAACTGAATAGTTGGAGGGTCCTTACCAAACTTTCCAACTATTTTGTTTGTATGCCCATTTGTGACAGTCGCCTTCATGATGCTCTTCTGCCATTTCCGTCTGATGGGCTGTTGGTAACCAGATTATTAACGTGCAGTGATACACATAAATTAAGAAGAAAATGAACTACAAATTTGATGGCAGTAAGGTGCTCTTTACATCCGATACCCATTTTTATCATGGGAATATCATTCGTTTCTGCAACAGACCGTTTAAGGATGTGGAAGTGATGAATGAAACTATAATCTCCAATTGGAATAATACAGTCGGGCAGGATGACATCATCTTTCATTTGGGCGATTTCTGTCTTGGCGGTTCAGCCGAATGGACTAAAATCCTTGACAGGTTGAACGGAAAGATATATCTGATTATGGGTAATCACGATTTGAAGAATATACGCCAAGGCTACATTGACAGATTTGAATATGTGGCAATGCAGATGCACATAGAGATTAGCAAACAGAGGATATATTTGAATCATTATCCCTTTCTATGCTTTGATGGCGGATATAAAGATGTGTGGCAACTATTCGGACACGTTCACACAAGAAAGAACAACACCGGAATAGACGCTGCCCGGCTTCAGTATCTTTATCCAACGCAATATGATGTAGGAGTAGATAACAACAACTTTACCCCTGTTTCATTTCAACAAGTGAAGAGAATAATTGAAAATCAAGTGGGACAATTTAATAAGAATAAATGATAAGGAGGATTAACAATGAGTGAATATACTACCATTTATTTAAGATGCAAGGAGATACCTTTGTTGAAGTACAAAGAGCATCCTTCGTATGAGGAATATCAAAAGTTATCTAAGGAAGATTTAATGAAAGTCAATCGTGAGATTGATGAATATAACAAACAAGTCACCAAGTCTTTGGGATGTAAATTGTTTTATCTTAGCACTACTCCAAGCCGAGAGTTGACGATGCTTCCATGGAGTCCTTCTCCGAGTATACTAACCAAAGGCCTGCTTGATGAGATTCTTTATTTCTACCGAGAAGAGATTGATAATTACAAAAATGCTATTGCTAAAAATAAAGAAGATATAGCCAAGTTGGAAGTCCGTATATCCAAAGCAAATGTCAATTTGTACGGTAGAATCAGCAAGGAGATAGATGAATGCTATGAAAAGATAAACTTTGAGGAAGAAGAACTCGAACACTACCAATACTTGTACAACAAATTTGCTTTCTGTAGCAGTATCATAAACAACGAATCAAATTCAGAGTATTATGAACTGATTTACACAAAAAGTTAATAACATAAAGAGATTATGAAGATACAATATATGAGTGACCTGCATTTGGAGTTCAGCGATAACAGCAGATGGATGAAACATAATGAATTACCGGTAACGGGCGATGTTCTAGTTCTTGCCGGAGATATATTCTATTTGAAAAACAAGGTCGCACCTTTGGCTAACTTTTGGAAATGGACATCTGCGAATTATCGTCAGGTGCTCATTGTGCCCGGGAACCATGAGTATTACAATTATTGTGATGTGATGGATAAGGGACTGCAATGGAATTGGATGTTCAAAAACAATGTAGGATATTATCAAAATCAAGTAGTGCGGATTGATGATACCGACTTTATCATGAGCACTTTGTGGTCTCGAATATCTCCATCTGACGAGTATTTTGTGTGGAAGGGCATGAACGACTTTCGGCAGATAATGTATAATGGCAAATTGCTCCAAACAGAGGAATTCAATCAGATGCACAACTTCTGTTTGGATTTCATCAAGCAAAGTCTGGTGGAAACCACCGCCAAACACATTGTGGTAATAACGCATCATCTTCCCACATTGGAGGTTGTTGCATCTCACCATAAAGGTTCTGTGTTGAATAGTGCATTTGCAACTGAACTGAGTAGGCTTATTGCCGACAGTCGCATTGATGCATGGATTTATGGGCATTCACATACCAACATTGATGCTGAGATAAACGGAACAAAGGTAGTTTGCAATCAGATGGGATATGTTTTTGAGAACGAACATATCGCCAATGGTTTTAATCCGGGCAAGTGCCTTGTCTTGTAAAAGGCATGAACTCGTCAGCAATACGCTAAAGCCTCAATATATCATATAGTAACTAAAAACGCTCCTTTTTGTATATTATATGATATGTTGGGGCTTTAAAAATTCAGTTATTCGAAAATTTCCAATAACTGAATTTTTGCTTACCAAAAGAAAAAGATATGTCTCCACTCTCAACTTGACTTTAATGACCGTTATTATATACACGGGCAATAAAGTTAAGTCAAATAGAGAGAGAGAAGAAAATTAGCCTACTGGGTATTTTTTCTTTTCGCCAGCAATCAATATCAGTCACTCCGTGTTCAATCTTGGAGGAGCAACCAGCAATATAGACATAGGCATAACACTAGATGAAATGCTATGCAAAATCTTCCGAAAACCTCATAGTACAGCTGGCAAATTTGCCCCCAAAACCACCTTTTTTATCAAAGTCTTTTCATTTGTTTTCCTGTACCGGAAAAACGCATTATCTTTGCATCAGTTCAGCGAAGAATAAAGAGTAAAATAAGACTTTCCTACCGTTTAATTTTCAAAACATTGGTAGACAATTAGTCCAATATGCTGCATCGTCGTAAGTAATCTGTAATAAATTATCAATTAAAAAACAAGAATTCTCAACATTACGCACTGAATAACAAAATACCATTTCACGCTTATAGAAAGAGCGAGGAATGGTATTTTAATCTATTGGCTCATTCTTTGATAATGCACCAAGTTTCTCTTTTATATTCCTTACGGTCATACTCTTCCTCTCTACACATCCAACAGCCACATGGAATTCCTTCCTTAGAAATATTTATCCGCAAGTAATTCTTTATACATCTGAAGATTATCCATATCGAAATTAAAACAAGAATAGTTTTAATCCATAATCCTAAGTTGCCAAAACGCCACGGCCGCCGCCACCGCCACATTGAGCGAATCGACCCCATGCGCCATCGGAATACGGACTACATAGTCCGCCGCGGCAATCGTATCGGGTGGAAGCCCCTCTCCCTCCGTTCCCATCACAATGGCTAGCCGGGGTTCGGACGTCAAGACAGGATCGGCAATGGAGATAGAATCGTCCGTAAGTGCCATGGCGGCGGTGCGGAAGCCGTGGCAGGCCAGATCACTGAGAGTGCCGTCCAGCCACGTCCAGGGAACCAAAAAAACCGAACCCATGGACACCCTGACCGCACGACGGTTCAACGGATCGCAAGAGTTACGCGTCAGCAACACGGCATCCATCCCGAGAGCAGCCGCCGAACGAAAAATGGCACCAATGTTCGTAGTGTCCACCACACCGTCGATGACGACGATGCGCCGGGCATCCCGACATGTGTCTTCCACCGTGCGGGGCGCGGGGCGACGCATGGCACACAACACTCCGCGCGTCAGGACATAGCCCGTCAGCGTAGCGAGCAACTCCCGCCCGCCCGTATAGACGGGCACGTCGCCGCAACGACTGATGATGTCGGCGGCATCACCGGTGATATGTTTTTGCTCGCACAAGAGGGCCAGAGGTTCATATCCGGCATCCAATGCTACACGGATCACTTTCGGGCTTTCGGCTATGAACAGGCCTTTATCGGGCTCGATGCGGTTGCGCAACTGGGCCTCGGTGAGGGTGGAGAACACCTCGATTCCGGGGTGCGACAAGGAGGATATTTCAATAATGGGCATAAGGTTGTATTCTTTTTAATATGGTTATGAACAAAGCGTGGTAAAAGTGGTAAGGTGATAGTGGAATAACGCTCTGTGATATATAGCGCAGCTACTTTATCGCCCTATCACCTTTACCACTTTTACCACCCTATCACTCTCTTATTCCTTTCTTTCTCTTTCAGACACCGCAACTTTCATCACCCCGTCCAGTTTATTTTCAAAAATCCGGTAAGCCTCCTCAATCTCATTCAACGGGAAGCGGTGTGTGATAAGCGGCGTGGTGTCTATCTTGCCTTCTTCGATCAGGCGAAGTATCTCGGCGCAATCGCACCCGTCCACGCCACCGGTCTTGAAGGTCAGGTTTTTTCCGTACATATCGGGCAAGGGAAGCACCTGGGGATGATCGTAGAGGGCCACCACGGTGACGATGGCATTGGGGCGTGCACACTCCCACGCCAGACGGAAGGTGTCGTTGGTTCCTGCCACTTCGAGCACGACGTCGGCTCCGCCATGATCGCTACTCCGCAACACAATCTCCCGGCAATCCTCCGGTTCCACCACCTGTACGTCCGGATAATGTTTACGCACAAGGCGTATTCTTTCAGGAGATTTCTCGCAAACAATGATGCGGCGGGGGTGCTTGAGCATCACGCAAAGCAGGGTGCAGATTCCGGTAGGGCCGGCGCCGATGATGAGCACCGTATCCTTTTCGGTAATCTCCGATATGCGAGCCGCCCAAAAGCCCGTGGCAAGCACGTCGCCCACAAAGAGCGCTTTTTCGTCGCTCACCGCATCCGGAATACGGTTCAGTCCCTGGTCGGCATAAGGCACGCGGACGTACTCGGCCTGACCTCCGTCGATACGGCAACCCAGTGCCCAACCGCCATTGGCATCGGTGCAATTGTTCACATATCCGTGTCGGCAAAAGAAGCATTCTCCACAAAAGGTTTCTACGTTCACCGTAACCCTGTCGCCGGGCCTGATGGAAGTGACGTCCGCGCCCACTTGCTCCACGATGCCTACCATTTCGTGCCCCACCGTGGTTCCGGGCAAGGCACGCGGCACGCTACCGTGCTTGATGTGCAAATCGCTGGTGCAGATGCTACCGAGCGTCACGCGGACAATGGCGTCTCGGGGGGCTTTCAACCCGGGTTTCGGTTTTTCTATAAGTTCAAATTTTCCGTGTTCAATATAGGTATATGCAAGCATTGTTTTTCTCTTTTTTAATACTTCTCTTTCCGTTCAAACTCTCCCTCCTCCGTATAGTACTTCCATGTGCCCTTGGGTATGTTATCTCCGTATTTTCCGCGGAGTTTCAGTTTGCCGTTCTCATAATATTCGCGATAGCGTCCGTGGCGCTTTCCATCCTTCACTTCCGCTTCACTCTTCAGCGCTCCTTCGGGATAAAACTCCCGCAAGACGTTGCCCTCAAATTTCTCAACATAGAAACGTTGCAACTCATTCATTTGCTCCTTCTCCGTTTCGGCATCTTCGTTCATTACTTCGTCGGCTTCATCATCCACTACCACCGCTACGGCCGCTTCTTCCGGTTGATAAAGTTTATAGTCCATCACGCATTGCAACGAGGCGGACTGACCGTCTCCCGTAATCTGCATGGTCCAATAGGGAAATGAGTAGACAATGTCCTTGTCTGATTGTATCTCTCCCCACGTAACGGCATTCATCATAGGCTTCAACTGGTAATAAAACTTATGCACATCCGTATATAAGAAAACGGTAGAACTCGAATTCAGGTACGAGAAGGCATTTTTAAAGCCCGGATTATCCTTCAACAGGTTCTTCTGATCGTAATCTTCTATAAATGAGAGCAGAGACGAGGCTTTGTTGCTAAACACCACATAATCGTCCACGTACGTGTAATAGGGTTTTTCGAACTTGTCGAACAGCCCTCCAAAGAACAAACGAAAGAAGCCTTTCATTTCCACATAGTTGATTTCAAATCCCTTATAATCAACCGTCTTTATCCGGAGCGGGGTGCGCCGCCTGAGCTTTTTTTCTATAAACTCCATATTCTTACGGGCGTCCTTGATGCTTTTGGTGCCGATGGCCAGAATCAGTTCCGGATCGTGCCCCAACAGCCCCGGTTCGGATTGGGTGATGGCAAATTCTCCCGACATCCAGCTCAGGAAGTTTTCTTCCAGAGAGATGTCGAACAGGCTTTCAATCTTCTTCCGGGAACTCCTATAAGATTCGCACCATTGCGGATCGTGGACCGCGAGTGCATTCTCCAGTTCCTTTACAAAAGTCACCGGATTGCTGAAACCGATGTTGGTATAGAGTGCCGTCCGGCTGGACAGGATTTCGTGTGCTTTCATCCGGTGCTTACCCGAGTTCAGCAAGGCCATGATGTACGGATCGACGGTGTCTTTCCGCAAGGTATATCCTTTCACCTCCATCCGTTTGTGGTCGGTATTGAAATAGAGTCCGGCAAAATCCATGGAATTGCTGAACATATCGATGTACTCGTTCCCGGTTCCCAGATAAATATTCAGGAATTGGGGCAGGCGTGCATAATTGATAAAAACGCGGACAAGTCCTTTGCCGGACACCAGTTTTTCGGCTTCGATAAAAGAATGATCGAGACCGATTTTGGGCTTGTTGCGTGAGTCGATGGCCGATTCTACAAGTTTGGAGGTATAGGAACCTACAAAATGGTTGTCCACGAAGGCGCAATAAAAAATATCGCGTGTATCCGGATCGCGCATTTCGAGGATGTTAATCCCGTTGTGCATCCGGTTGGTTACGGAACTGCCCGCCATGGTGAGCACCGTTTCAAGCTGATCCTTCAACAAGTCCATCTTGGAGGCCTTTTGCATGTCCAGCACAATCAGGAAATCCCAATCGCGGGCACGGACTTTATGGATCGAGATGAGCATATCCCGCTTGCCCACAAGCGATAACAACATTTTATTGCTTCGGACCACAGTGTCGAGCGTTTCCACATTCCGGGTAACGTCCTCGAAGGCTTTCGCCCGCTTCAGGCATTGCCAGGTTGCGCTTCCGCTGAACTTTGCCCAATCGTCGATGGGCGCCGAGGACTGGATGATAAATGCCGCGTCTTCGGGCACCAGGTAGATTTGCTGAATGTTGCGGTCGGGCGAAACAAACAGGTGAACAATGGAGTACAAAAAATATACAACCAAGGCTAAACCGGCAATCGCAAGTGTTCTTTTTACGAGGGTCCGGGTATTGTTCTTCTTAACGGATTCAACGGGTAGTTCTTGTGGCCCGTTGTCCAATTCATTTTCGATCATCCCTTTTTCAGTATGCTATTGACTACACGCACCGAAGACACCAGCTTGGCCGTGGAAGTAAACACATCCACATTCCACACATGCGAGGAGCGGCCTTTATGCACGATAGTTGCAACAGCCCTTACCGTATCCCCCTCATGGGCGGAGGAGATATGGTTTCCGCTGACCTGCATGCCGACCACTATTTCGTCCGGATTGCAAAGTATCATGGAACCCAGTCCGGCCACGGTTTCGGCCAATGCCAGGCTGGCACCTCCGTGCAGGATGCCGAAAGGTTGGCGCGTACGTTCGTCCACGGGCATGGTGGCCTCTACCCTATCTTCGGAGGCGTAAGTGTATTGTATGCCCAGATTTCCCATCAATGCATGGCGGGCACGCTGGTTGAGTTGCTCCAGGGGCACGTCGGCGGGGCGGATTTCGGCAAGTATCGCTTTCTCCACGGCTTCGGCCACGCCGTCTTCATCGTTGGAGGCGGTGATGCGGTCGGCACAGACCTTCACCGAGTCTTGGGCGTTTCCCATAGCGATACCCAGTCCGGCGGATTGTATCATGGAGACATCGCAAACTCCGTCGCCGATGGCGATGACTTCTTCAGAGTTGATGCCTAACTTCTCAAGCAAGGCGCCCAGCGTATTGGATTTATCAATGGAGCAGGGCACCACTTCCAGGAAATAGGGTTCTGAACGAAATACATCCAGCGCTCCGTTCAACCTCCGGCGCCAGTGGTCTTCCAGTCCCACGAGGGCTTCTTCGTCATCGCTTACCAGCATGCACTTGCAAGGGGCAAAGTCCACCGCTATCGAGAATTCGGTTTCGGCAATTATCTTCAAGCCATTCAGCTCGGCTTCGCGGCGTATGTGCTCGTTTTCAGGCGAGTCGGTGATAATGGTATCTTCGTGATACGTAAAAATAGCAAACCCGTTCTTACGGGATTTCTTTTCAAGATAGGGCAGCATTTCGGGGTTTATCCTACGCTCAAAGAGTAGTTCGCCACTTTGCGCATTGATAATTTGCCCGCCATTGTAGGAGAGGATGAAGCCTCCGTAATTGCCCAGTTCCAGAGTTTTGGCAATAGGCATCAGGCCATACGTCGGTCTGCCGGAAGCCAACACGATACGCACGCCCATCTGTTGCACCTTCAACAAGGCGGCCAGCGTGCGCTTACTGATTTTCTTTTCACTATCGAGCAGGGTTCCGTCCACATCAAGAACTAATAATTTGTATTTCATGACTTACCGGTTTTTGAGTTAATGAAACAAAGGTAAAGTTATTCGAGAGAAAACACAATAAGTGACGGGGTTTTTCTCGTGCATTTTTATTTATTATTTACATAGGGGGACTTTAGTATAATTGCTCAGGTATCTAAAGAGTGTAGGTAGTAAATATTTTCCTTCAAAAGAAAACCCGTGCAAGAATAATCCTACACGGGCAAAGCTTTGTCTAAAAGTCTTTGATTATAGTGAGGCTGAACTTAATTCAGTCCCCATTTTCTTTATAGCTGTTAATATTTTGTTAGTGGTTCTTTCTCCCGCAAAGGCTACACCGCTTTTATATTGCCTCATTTTGCTTTCATTGATACCTGCATACTGGGCAAACTTACTAACATTAATCCAATCAAAGTAATTAAAGAAAGAGGCTATATCAAATTTGAAAGTTACCTGTAAATCGGTAAATTCATTTGGTAATGTGCCTGTTTCTTCTTTTACCATTTCTTTAGCCTCATCTATACTTAGCATAAAATCAGCCTTTGCAGCTTCAACGCTTTCGCCATACCCACCAAAGCTATGATTATTTATTTCCTGCTCTGAATAGATGGAATAAAGCCCGTCACTGCCTTTTTCTACAATAGCCGTTACTTTCATATCCTTTGCTTTTTATTTGGGTTAAAACTAAAAGTTCTTATTGATATTAGAATACAGAATATAAGGAAGTGCAGGGGGATTATACCCCTGCTTTCTTCCTGATACTTTTTTCTGTGCCTTTGGGTATTTCTTGGCTATCATGTCGTGGAACTACAAAGGTTTTACCTGTTATAGGTGAAAACCACTGGTCGTGCCTACCTCCATGACTGACAAAATAACAGCCGTTTGCACTTAGCACCCTTTTCAGTTCTGATGTTTTCATATCTCAAAGAACTTTTAGACGCTACAAAAGTAACATATTTGTTACTTTATGCCAAATAAAAGAGTAACAATTTCGCTACTTTAACATAGATAAGGCTTCCAGATACAAGTTAGTAATCTACAAAAGAAAAGAGGCTCACCGCTTCTCTGTAGCAAGGAAAGTCCCGTAAAAGTAAAGGGAAGTGCCTGAATTCCGACACTTCCCTTTCTCTTAGTTTAACTCGGCCTTTACATCCTCGCTATCATTTCATCGCACCGCCTCCCAGTGCTCCCAGTGCGGCCGAAACAATAGCCATCACCACTTTCAGGATTTTCTTCCAAACAGACTTCTTCATAAATACAATTGTTTAATTATTAATTCTTTAATTGTTAATTGTTAATTTTCAACGTCTTCGGCTTTAAACCCTATCCCAGTGGATTTTCTTCTATTCCTCCGTCACCTGACGACGAGCCGCCTTCTTCGGTCGGAAGTTCATCATTGATGCGGTCCACATCCTTGAGGCTAAGTCCTTCGGAACGGGTGCTTCCGTTAGCCGTAATACGGATTTCCTTATTGGCACGAAAACAGACGCGCAAACCGGTGATATCATTCGCCGTAAACGCTTCTGCCGTCTCCGTACCCTTGCTACGGGCGGCAAGATAAAAATATCCCAGTCCGTCAATGTTTACCGACCTTCCAAAGAGTAGTTCTTCTTTCAACTCCGTGCGGAAATCTTTCAACACAGAGTTCACCACACCTTCACTCACACCGGAAAGTCGGCTGATCTTTTTCGCAATCTGCTTCAGATCCATCGCCACACCATATTTATAGGTGATTACCGGATATACTTTCTTTATCGACTTCTTGTCCAGCGGATTCAGAAACCGCCAAACCTTCTTGTACAAAATACTCATAGTTGTTCTACTTTTTAAATTAAATAAATCATGTTCAAAATCTCTTCGCTAACGTTAACGTTGCAAAGATGCGGCAACTTCTATAAAGCTCAAATGAACACTTACTATGGCATTTTCATACTTATATTTTTCTCGTATAACAGGCTACATACCTTGCAGGAATGAATCATCATTTACCCATATACACCATATCGTAAATTTACCCACAAAAAAAGGAAGAAAACACAGTAGTATATCCGGAGAATTCGGAGTATAAAATGACGAGGACGACAAAAGAGGCAATTCGCAATGTGGGACGTATCTCTCTGTCGAGTGTACAACCCCAATTTGCTATAGTGGTAGATACGGAGAGTTTATATTTGTGCTTTGTTTTTTCAAGAATGATGAAGCAACTTACATTACTCGCCATTTTGACTTTATCACTCTCAATGGCGATGCTCATCTAAAGAATTTTTCGCTGATTGATAGAAATGAGGAATATGGTCTTTCGCCAGCTTACGATTTGATAAACATTTCCTTACATTTAGTAGAGCCCCGCATTTTTGCCCTTGACAAAGATTCGTTCCGCAAAGGCATGAAACTTTCGGATAAGTATCAAGTGAGTAGAACCGATTTCGAAGAATTCGGTTGCCGTATTGGACTTCCAGAGCGGGTTGTAAAACGAGAATTAGATGCATTTGCAAAAGAAAATCAGATGGTAAAGGCGTTGATTGAGCGTTCTTTCTTGTCGGATACATTAAAACGTCAATATTGGCTATCCGTGGATTATAGGCGGAAGATGTTAGTGTGGTGATTTCAAAAAAGTTATTTACTCATCAAGGCGTTTCTTTTACGCAACGCACCGGAAATTCCATGTACTCTCCATGAAGTACCATTGGTGCAAAATACTTCCGTGAAGTACTTAAGAAATATTACAATGTAAGCCCAAGCAAATTTAATAAATTTGCCAGAAGATTGATGGATAATAAAAATCCCACTAACCTACCCCCAGTGTCTTGACCAGTTCATTCCTCCTTAGTTCTAATCTTTCCGGTTTTCCTGACTGGAACGATGTGCAAGACATACCGGGATTTTTTAAGGAGTAGTCTAGCCAAGACACATAGGGATAATTCAGATAAGACTATAAGAGATATTCTACCTAATTCTTTCCAATTATCAGATATCGACTCTTTCCTGTGTTTTTCTGCTACCATAAGCACCAGTGGCGCAACACAATACAGCCCCGAACAAAATAGCGAAGAATGAAATCAGGGCAGACCGCGCGGCTGCGTCCGTTGCTTTATCAGCAGCCACCAGCGCTTTGTGTTTAATCTCTTTCCATTCTTGTACGGCTTTCTGCAAATTTGCTTCCAAGTTGTCCATCTGTTTTCCTGCTTCTATACGTGCATTATCTATCAGATTCATATACTGTTCGACTGTCTTATCCGCTTCCGTCTTAGACATATTAGTATTGTTAGCTATAGCCTTAGCCAAATCATTCCGGTCTATATTTTGGCTAAGATTTTCCGCACGTTGTTTCAAACGTTCCAAAAAATCATTAACCGCCTCGTCCGTATCCTGAGGAGAAGCAACAATTGTCTTGACGGATTTGCTTAAGTCATCTTTTACCTCCTCCAATTGCTTCTTGAGATAGTCCGGGTGTAATTCTTTCACATTGCTCTTGACAAGTGCAGCACGTATATTCTGTGGTATGTTTTCTTCTTTCAGAGTTGCATTGAAATGAATCTTTCCAAATACTTCTTCCGCTTCTTCAGACAATGCAGAAATACCACTTCCGACAACGTTACCTGTTCCGGACAAGACACTGCCCGTAACTGATGAAACAGCCCCAAGTGCATTTGCAGTCATTTTTACCGCACCAGCTGCCAAAAAAACACCTAATACGACGGCAACAATCAGTGTGGTAGCCCAAACTAAAAATCCATGTATCATTCCATCCATACCGGCCAGTTTTCCAGCAACAAAACCACCTGCAGCCATGCCAGTAATCAGAATGACGGCGGAACCAATCCCTACAGCAGTACCTATGCCTGAAGCCGGATGTCCAGACAAAGGATCAAACATAAACAATCCGATACTTGAATTTAGAATAGACAACAACACGGATATTGCCAATACAGTCATGACACCGCCAAAAACACTGCCCCAGGACACTCTGCCCTTCAGTTCTGCGAAACTTAATTTTTTCATAATTGTCAGGTTTTTAATTAATACTATGATTTGTATCTCTATAAAAAAACAGTATTGAAAGAATATTTGTTTGATAAATATTTGTCATTTAAACAGACATTTGTGTTAAAAAACGCATGTATATATAAAGTTGTATTTGATACCGTTATATATAAATCCAAGAATTTGCACCTTATATATCTATGATGTACTTTCACTGCCAATACAGGTTTCTGGCACCCTCCGACTTCTTAAATAGATGTTAAATCCATTTCTATTTTTCGAACCATCCTTTTTAACGGGCTGTTTTTTAAACAAAGGTTATGACAAAGTAATTCATTAGATTATGCACAGTCATAACTACACAACAGACAGTACAACGTGTGTGACATATTTATTGTATTACTATTAATTTATTTAATTATGAAAAAATCTATCTTTGTTTTAGCACTAAGCATGAGTATTCTTACCATGCATGCGCAAAATGACCGTACGGCCCTTGAAGGCACACGCCCTGGTGATAACTGGTCTATTGAACTGAAAGCTGGTGCTGTAACCCCTTTGACTCACAGCTCCTTCTTAAAAAATGCCCGACCGGCCTTCGGATTCGGAATCGGAAAACAACTTACTCCTATATTCGGTCTAGGTATTCAAGGTATGGGATATGTAAATACCTCAGCCAGCAAAACTGCATTTGATGCTTCCGAAGTGAGCTTACTCGGTAAAGTCAACCTGATGAATCTCTTTGGAGGTTATATGGGCGAACCACGCATTTTTGAAATCGAGACTCTGACAGGTATCGGCTGGCTACATTACTATCAGAATGGCCCCGGTGATACAAATTCCTGGTCTACACGCCTTGGTCTAAACTTGAACTTCAACCTAGGCGAGGAAAAAGCATGGACACTCGGTATCAAACCAGCTATCGTATATGATATGCAAGGAGACTTCAGCAAAACTAAAAGCCGTTTCAACGCCAACAATGCCACTTTTGAACTGACTGCCGGACTGACCTACCATTTCATGTGCAGCAACGGCTCACATCATTTCACAACAGTGAAGCCTTACGACCCAGTAGAAGTAGGCGAGCTAAATGATGCAGTCAACCGCCTGCGGTCGCAACTGAACGACAAGGACATGCAACTGAGCAATGCCGTACAACAGGCCAACAACTTACAAAAGGAATTGGCAGATTGCAGAACCCAAGCTGCCAACATAGAAACCGTGGTAAAAACCAACCGCATTCCAGAATCCATCATTACCTTCAGACAAGGAAAGTCTGTGGTTGATGCTTCCCAACTGCCTAATGTGGAACGTGTAGCCATTTACATGAAAAAACATCCCGAAGCTAAAGTCGTCATCAAAGGATATGCCTCTCCCGAAGGTAACCTCGCTTTCAATGAGAAACTGGCAAAAGCACGTGCTCAAGCTGTGAAGTCTATACTTGTAAAAAAATACAAGATTAACGACACCCGCATTACCGCCGAAGGACAAGGAATCGGTGATATGTTCTCCGAACCGGACTGGAACCGTGTCAGCATCTGTACTATCGAAGAAGGCAAATAATCTACTACCGTAAACGGAAAGCAAATTTCAATAAAACGGCTTTCCCATTTCTCACTCCCCCCTTACTTCACTCCTGTTTCTCAACAGGAAGAAAGTAAGGGGGAATTAACAAAATATATTATGGACTTACATTCAGGTTTACCCTATTGGATCGTCAGAAATTCCCTATTGGACTATTTCCACCCTTTGGAGGATGATCTGTCAACAGATATCGTCATCGTAGGTTCGGGTATAACAGGCGCTTTGATGGCACACGAATTGTGTCGTGCCGGAATAGAATGTTGCGTGATTGACAAACGCAGCATCGCAACCGGAAGCTCTGCTGCAAGTACCGCTTTACTACAATATGAAATAGACGTACCTCTCTGCCGGATGGCAAAAATCATCAGCGAAGAAAATGCAGCAACCGCCTATCATGCATGCCTGCAATCCATTTCTGATATAAAGAAAGTACTAAAGGAAACAGGTGTCGATGCCGGATTTGAGCAATTGTCCAGCGTCTTTTATGCCAGCTGCTCGGCAGACAACAAACTTCTGGAACAAGAATACGAAATACGGCAAAAGCATGAATTGCCGGTCAATCTGCTCAAAAAACAAGAAATCAGAAAACGATATAAGGTGAAAGTGCCCGGCAATGCCCTGGTGAATGAAACATCCGCACAGATGGATGCCTACAGAGCTGCAACCGGACTGCTCACCTATCATATGAAGGAGAACGGTCTGAAGGTCTTTACCCATACCAACATAAAAAAGTGCACTGAAACATCTGATGGCTGTATCATGATAACAGACAAAGGAAATAAAATTAAGTGCGGATATGTAATCGTAGCCACCGGATTTGAGGCCGGACAATTCCTTCCCCAAAAAATTATGGATTTGACTTCTACTTATGCACTCATATCACATCCGGTAGCCCCCGAATATCTCTGGCCGGAACATTACCTGATTTGGGAAACAGCCGATCCATATCTTTATATCCGTACCACCGACGGAAACCGTATTATTGTAGGTGGTGAGGATGAAAAGTTCAGCGATCCAGAACACCGTGACTCACTACTCAGAAAGAAAATCCGTATCTTGGAGAGAAAAATCAGAAAACTATTCCCCGATATCCCTTTCAAAACAGAAATGGCATGGTGCGGTACCTTCAGTAGCACCAAAGACGGGCTACCTTTCATCGGCAATTGGCCCGGCAAGGAACGAATATTTTTCGATCTGGGATATGGCGGAAATGGAATCACTTTCAGCATGATCGGAGCGCAAATAATTTGTCATAAGCTGCAAGATATCAAAGATGAACGTAGTCACGTTTTCGGCTATGATAGAATCGAAAAATATTGGTAAGACAGACAAGAAGAAAATACCTCTCTCTGTGCATTCTTTTAGGTACGGATTTCACGGTTTTAATTTACCCCGCGTAATCCGTACCTAAAATATTATCATAATGACAAGTCTCATATACTTTTGACATTACCTTTGTATACTCCTATACAAACATCCCAAAACAAAAATAAATCGGTCACTTCTATCAACCAACACATTTTTATTTTGGGATATTCCTATCTATTCAACATAAACAGCTATGTGACCATCAATACCTTTCAAGACCGGTGCCCAGCCACTGTGCCATACGAAGCTTACCATAAAAGTAATAGAACAACAATCCTACCCAACTGGTCAAAACTACCAGGATAATGGCTATTAACCTTCTTTTCGCCGGCGCATGAATACACCATATTTCTAGAGTAGCTTTGATAGTTAAGACCAATCCTATAATCCATATTACAAATCCAATCATAATTCTTCTTTATATAAGATATTACTACTAACAGAATGATATATAAAAAAATCAATTAAGTTTTCACTTGCTTCTTTTTTTTACATCTTCATACCCTTCCTTTATTTCTGTCTTGGCCTTTTCAGCTCCTTGTTTGACATCTTTCTTCGCATCTTTCAATGCGTCCTTTACAGCATCAGCGCCATCTTGAACTTTATCGGCTGCCTTATCCACTACAACTTTTCCGGTATCCGCCACTTTTTCCTTAGCTTCATCTAACAGGTCTTCCGTCTGACCGGTTATCTTATGAAAAGCGTTAAATACTTTTTCCTTCAATTTCTTGGCTTTTGAAGTACGTGAGAAACGATAAGCCAGAGTACCGATGACCGTACCTATTCCCAGGCCGATCCATAAACTAGAATTTCTATTTTCCATAATTAAGTTGGTTTTAAACGATTAAAATAATTAAAGTTCAATTTTCTTTCTGTTATAAGTCCCGATAATAATGTACCATAAAAAATACATAAACTATTTTTTAAAGTAACACACTCAGTTCTGAAATTTACATGTAAATATATAGATAGATATATCATCCGCTTATTTCCAATATAAAGGCATATCCTGCGATCCTTTATTTTATTATCACTTTACCTACCTGCGGGAACTTGAAAAGAAATAAACGATTGCCCCGATGACAGAACTGGCTATTAGCCTGATCCGCAAATCAAAACTTAGACTTTTCATGGCTGTAGATTTTAATAATGAAACAATCCTGATATTTTATCCTTTCGTAACAATGCAGGTTCAGTCAGTTACGACAATGTAATATACCACTTGCTCCTTTCTCTACAAACTGGCAATTCAAATGTAACCAACTTTAATCCCTGCCATATACTAAAAACACAGCATTAAAAAAAATGGTTCGGGGCATAAAAACGGAATTAACATCATTTTTTGCTTTATAAAAAATTGAGAAAAGCGCTCGTATCTTAACATCAAAAATCTTTGTATATGTAACAATATATAGCAAACAAATGTAAGCAAACGTTTGTTATTTCCATTAAAAGGAGATCATTCTTCTTTTAAATAAATATTTTATTAACTAAATGCCTTAATTATGAAAAAATTATTCTTGCTGGCCATGATTGCATTGGCATCTGTGGGCATAAATGCCCAAACAGTTAAAGGTGAAGGCTCTTTGATGGGCAACATCGGTTATCAAACGAACTATGAGAGGTTCGGTTTGGGAGTACAAGGACGTTACGCGATAGCGAATAATCTCCGGATTGCTCCGGATGTAACTTTCTATTTTCCTAAAGACAAGATTACCGGATTGGATGTGAGCGTGAATTTCCATTATGTATTCAATTTCAAGAAAGACGGTCAGGGATTTTCCGTATACCCTCTTGCAGGCATCGGCATGCAAAATAATTTCTATGGGAAAAAGAGTATGGAAGTAGACGGTAAAGAAATAGAAATAGACCGAAGCAACTCCACCAAATTCGCCTTTAATCTGGGAGGGGGTATTACACTACCTATCTCCGAACGTAGTTATCTGAATGCCGAGGCTAGGTTTATGTTTGCCAAGGATGACAATGTAGCTATCATGCTGGGATATGGGTACAGATTCTAATGAACTACCCCAAAAAGTTTGACAGTAAATTGTTTACTCATTTGAGAAAGAGTCCGATATTGCATTGGGCTCTTTCTCTTTTACCCCAAAAAGAAATTCTTAACCACGGTATTATTTAGATGATTACTTTTACGGGGGTATACTTTGTATGACATGATATTCTTTAAGTCGTTTATGATATCCCCCAGTACTAATATTACTATTATTGACCGGAATGCAAAACAAGGGCCTCCACTTGTCAAGGCTCACGTACTTCAACCATTTTCGTTGCTACCGCATATTCATCCGGGAAAATTTTGCTTCCCATTTCATTAGCCCATGCTTTAGTGAACTCTGCACCTGCGTAGACAATAATGGCAGAATAATAAATCCATGTAATAAAAACAACCATGAATGCCGCTGCACCATAGATAGTTCCTACATTCGCAATTCCGATGTAAAAGGATATTCCCCATTGCCCTACCAACAATAATAGCGTTGTCACTACAGCTCCAATAAAAACATCCTTACTTTTTATTTTTGCATCAGGCAGAACCTTAAAAATCAATACAAAAATAATAACTGTAACACCTATGTTTAATACTTGTCCCACAACTTTCACAATAAACCCTGCCACTTCCGGATAGCTGGCCATAAACTTATTGCTCAAGTCTCCAATAATATTGGTTATACTAAATGTTATCAGAAGCACGAAAGCAAATACTAAAATTATCGAGAATGAAAGTAACCGATTCTGAATATATTTCAGCCAACTCTTCTTTGGCACGGCCTTTATTCCCCAAATCGAATTTAAGGAACTTTGTATTTCTGCAAAAATGGTAGTAGCACCAAATATAGAAATTCCCAGGCTAACAATAGCTGCAGATGCGGAAGAGTCCGTTCTTTCTGCATTTTCTATAATTAAGCGAAGTGCCCCAATTACCTCCGCTCCCACTATCGGTTCCAACTGAATATACAACTGATTAGCCAAATCCATATGCAAAGCTACCCCAATAGTAACTAAAAGAGAAAGAAAGGGGATAATTGAAAATAGTGTCGCATAAGCTAACGATCCGCTTAATCTAGTGACACTATCATCAATAAACCCTTGTCCGGTATCCTTTACAATCTTGATTAATAAGGATAGGCTTAACTTTTTCTTTCCTATGAATTGTTCCGTCATCTCATGCTTTTTTTACCCAAACAGCAAGATTACGCGCATCCACAGAGAACTCTCCATTTCCTTCTTTATCCAAAGTTACTTCATCCGGAATACTTCCGGTAATTTCGCACCACACTTCACCTGCATGTTCTTTCCCTAAACACATCGTTTTACTTCCCGCTTCATCATTCGAGATTAAAAATACCAAGCCTGAATTAACATGTTCCCCATCTCCTGTACGAATAAAGCCTACGGTTGATGGATGGTCGAAATAATCAACTTGATCACCATACGCATACTTTTTCCTTGCATTCAATAGAATATCTATAATTTTAGTATGTGGCGATTTCTCTCCTTTCACCCCATAATAATCACCATAGAACAAACATGGATAACCATCCTTCATCATAAAAATAAGACCATATGCCAATGGCTTGAACCAATCTTCAACCTGTGATTCCAAAGAACTTCCATGCTGCGAATCATGATTATCAACAAAAGTCACAGCAAGTTCACAATGGTGCTCCACTAAAGTATTCTTCAGAATATTCCGCAAATCATAATCTTTTCCTTCTTGTGATGCCTGAAACATATTATAATGTAACGGAACATCAAACAAGTTAACTTTATGCCCTACTGCTTCCAGATAATTATCCAATCTTTCCAAGTCACCGTTCCAATATTCTCCCACAGCATAGAAGTCATCACCTCTCTCACTTCTTACCGTATCCAGAAACTGTACAACGAACTGATCTTTCATATGCTTAATTGCATCCAAACGCATTCCATCAAGATCAAGTTCATTTGAAACCCATTTGCCCCAACGATTCAGTTCGGCGACAACCTCAGGGTGATCTAGGTCAATATCATTACATAAAAGAAAATCGTAATTGCCATTCTCTCCATCTACACCATCACTCCAGGCTTTTCCTTCTCCTTGAATCTGAAATATACCACTTCGCTTTCGAGCATCATCAAATCCAGTCCCGGAAAAATGATAATAATGCCACTTAAAATCCGAATATTTATCTTTACGTCCATGAAAGCTATATCCGGTCCATCCTTGTATTTCATAAGGTTTCCCCAAAGCTTTATTTCTTTGATCAGGATCTACTTCCACCACCATAAACTTTTCCGTAAAATCACCACCTGCTTTATGATTCAAAACGACATCCAGATATACAGCAATCTTATTTTTGTGAAGTTCATCAATCATCTCCTTCAATTCATCTTTCGTTCCGTATTTAGTCCTCACAGTTCCTTTTTGTTCAAACTCACCCAAATCATACAAATCATAAGTAGCATATCCTTCATCCTGCTGTTCATCTGCTTTATATGCAGGTGGTATCCAGATCGCTGTCACACCTATTTCATGTAGATGCGACGCATCCTCTCTCAACTGTTTCCACAACTTTCCGTCATTCGGAAGATTCCACTCAAAATACTGCATCATTACTCCATTTTCCATAACTATTTAATTTAAAATTGATGAGTAACTTAACAAAATAAATAATAAGATAGTTCCCACTATAAATGTAAATTATAGTTTAGTAAGAAAAAAGTATAACACAACATCACATTAAGCATTATAAAAACGCCTCCAATGTTTTTAACCATCTCCAATGGAGTAATGCAAATTATCTTAATATTTCTTTTCATATACATAATTTACTTGATTATGAATAGGAATTTTTCTTTATCCGTTTGTTTTTACATAATCCAAAATCAAGGATATTCCATAAAATGTTTAATTAAAAAATTTCCAGCTATGTTAGAAAGAGAAATCTGGGGAAATACTTTAGAAGACTGGGGTATTTCCATACTTATTATTTTAGGAACAATTGTTTTGATGAAGTTAATATCATTCTTCAGCAGAAAAGTACTCAATCCATTTATCACCCGTACCAATAATCGGCTGGATGATATAATTTATTATTCTTTAGAATCGCCCGTCAAGTTTGCAATTATGTTATTAGGTATTTGGATAGCTATTCACAGGCTTGTTTCTCCGGATAGTTTTGTAAAAGTAATAGATAATGCTTACAAGATACTGATTATTCTGGATATCACATGGATATTTGCCCGATTATCCAGTAGTTTATTGCAAATCTACTGGGGACGACAATCGGATGGACAAAACAACAAAATGATGCCCATTATCAGACGGACAATACTGGTCATTGTGTGGATAATCGGTCTTGTAATGGCCTTAAGTAATATTGGAGTCAATATTGGTGCATTATTAGGTACTCTGGGTATTGGAGGTATCGCATTTGCCTTAGCAGCCCAAGACACTGTAAAAAATGTGTTCGGCGCTTTCACTATATTGACAGATAAGCCTTTCAACATAGGTGATACGATTCGCGTGGATAATATCGAAGGTACTGTGATTGATGTTGGAGTTCGAAGTACAAAAATCATGGACTACAATAAACGTATCATCACTTTCCCTAATTATAAAGTTACAGATGCTTCTATCATAAATATCTCTTCCGAACCGATGCGTCGAGTCGTCTTGAAACTTGGATTGACATACAACACAACATCTGAAAAAATGAAAGAAGCTTTAAATATACTGAAAGCCATTCCTAAAAGAATAGAAAATGTATCTTCCAAACCATCAGATACCACAGCTGTTTTTACAGAATACACAGACTCTGCACTGAACATCATGTACATATATTTTATAGAAAAACAGGGAGATATTTTAATGGTAACTTCAAATGTAAATATGGAGATTCTAGACTCATTCAATAAAGCAGGCATTGATTTCGCATTCCCAACACGAACGATTTACGTTGAGAAGGATGAATTGGCTGATTTGGCAAAAGAGAAAAAATAGTACGCACACTTTATCCTCAAATCACCCCACTAATATAAATCCAATGTAACAAAAAAAATCCCGACGGTATATAATGATTTCTATACCGCCGGGATAATACAGATACTTTTTCAATTCTATCACAATCATACCACACCAATACTCAACCCATATCTACCTTATTTACAATCATCTGAAAAAGATTCAAGTACCTTTTTCGCCATTTCAACCCGTTTCTTTAAATACATGCAGACAGTTTCCCATCGATAATAAGGAAAACGGGAAGTTGAAACAGGAAGTGTCATTTCTTTTTCATTCAAAAGAAATTTCACCCATATTTCTCGAGCCTTGTCATGATAAAAAATCCACTGTACATTAGCAGCCATCGGAGCAATCTCATAATCTTTCCAATATTTAGATACAGAATCAAGAACAACAACTTTAACATCCGTTCCTTCTATACCCATTAATGCTACAAAAGGAATAACTGTCTCTGCATGAGCAAAACGAAAGTTCGCCCTGGTATCCGACTTGCCCTTTATCACTTCATCAGCTGAATGAATAAATTCTGATAGCAGAGGCCATGCAATTGCAACAGGCAACATTCGCCCAACCGGCGAAGAACTTTTACTCATATATTGTCGCAAATTCTGAGTCTGCCAGTAATTATCCCATTCACCTATTGTGAAAAGACCATCCAAATTTATCGGAGTACCTGTATCTGGTAGTATGGCAGCAATGGAGAATAAAGCCATGACAAATTCCTCTGCCTCCTTATCTGTTTCCTGCCCTGATTCCAGAAAGAAGTTTTTCATAACAGAAGCAGGAGAAATCTTTCGTCGCATAAAAGTCTCGTATATAGGACGCCAATCACCATTTTCTTTATAATCAACATAAGATTGGTTTAAATCGAAGAAACGAAGAATATCATTATATTGCTTCCCTTCATTGCGTTGTATGTGTAAAGAAGAATTAAACTCCACCATACAAGCAAGAAATGCATCCATACTATGTATGCAACGGGGAACATTTGTCGCAATTGCCTGCACTTTGGCAGAATCACTGAATAACTGTGGATAGCGTTCTATCATACGTCTGGCAATACCCCGTTGTTCCTCCTCTCCCACCACTGATAACTTCCCCCATTGTCCGTCAAAAGTTTCCGATAGATTCTGTATTGTAGAAAGCAAGGTTACCCCTCCTGATGTTAGCCTATTTTCTCGCTGAGCCAATTCCAAAATCTCCTTCACTCTATTCAAAGCCTTTCCTGAAGTTGGAAAACGCGCTCCATGTCTTCCCAGATGATTAATATAAAACGGAACCATACTATCCTGAAAAAAGCCAAACGAGTCTTTCACAACAGGATACGGCATGGCTGTCCCTGCGTATTGCTTTATCCTATCCTGTCCCCATAAGATGGAAACGGGGCAAAACATAAAAATTCCAATTAACAATAATCCTTTCATATCATAAATTTTATATGTGTAGATTATAACGATGAAAGAAGGATTATGTTTACTTATAAACAACTCTGAGAGAATTCAATACCATAGTATCAAGGCATCTTCGGTTGTTATACATCTTCAGCCAACGGCCATCAGAAAGAACGACATATGGAGTTATATCATTTATTATCAAAATATTAAGCCACAACTTTTATCTATTACAAGTTTGAAATATTGACTGCATGACATAGTTACCTGGCAATAAAACACTACAGAGGATAAACATATAAACAGTACTAATATGGCCAGCCAGCCTATTATTAAAATGAAAATTGTTGTTAAATCCTTTTTTACACCCAAACCATTTTCTTACACAGCATGTTTTTTTTTCAAAACGGGACCGATGGTTTTCCGTCTAATATGATTCCTCAAGCCATCTGTTCCAACAGTATTATTTTAACTAAAACTTAATATTATGTATTTTATTTGGTACATTATCATTGGAATCGTTGCCGGACTCATAGCCGGCAAGATTATGAGAGGAGGCGGTTTCGGACTTCTCATTAACCTACTCGTAGGTATTGTAGGTGGCGTATTGGGTGGCTGGGTATTCGGCTTGTTGGGAATTACTACCACAGGCCTTCTGGGTAGCCTTTTCACCTCTGTTATCGGTGCAGTTCTATTATTGTGGATCATATCCTTCTTTCGTCATCCCAGAAGAACTGATATTTAATTTTTTATTAACCTAAACCCTTTTTAATTATGGAAACTAGTAAATCTAACTTTTTGATTGGGCTGGCAATAGGTTCGGCTATCGGAGCACTTGCTCAACGTTTTTCACGTACGGCAAAAGCCAAGATGCTAAAAAAGAAAATTCACAATGCCATGGCAAAGATTGCCGATCGTGCTGAAAGCCTTGCAGAAACCGTGAGAGACAAAGCACTGGATGCAGGGACCAAAACCGCCGATAAGGTTGCAGATGCGACCTTTGACGTTGCCGAAAAGGCTGACACCCTGAAAAGTAAAGTCCATGCAGCTGCTTTAGAAGCCAAAAAATAGGCTACTATAACAAGCAACTAAAATTACGGGATGTATTTTCAATGCTTCCCGATCCATTTCACCTGAATTAATGATTAATGAATATGAAATGGAACAATAAATGCCAATATACTCCCGCATCCCTGCGGGAAAAGAGTTATGAAGAATTGTACACGCTATGCCTGTCCGCCTATACAGAGGGCCGTACGGATGAGAGGAATAAAAGCTTGGAAGCGTATAGACTCAGGTGCAGCTGTCTGTTCGGAAACAAATGTATGGACTCTTCCCTTTCCGTGGGAGTGCGGAAAAGGATATGCGACGGAAATTGTCATTATATAAAGAAATATATGTCTGAACTGGACAAACTGGAGGAATAAAATTTATTTTCTCCGATCCTTTCTCATTTATATCTCTACCGACAACTTTACCCTCTTGACTTGATTGGACAAACCTCTTCCGGTCTGTATATACGGCCCGGCAAGGATATTCCTATCTTTAATATACAGATGTACATCTAAAATTAACCTGAATTATTAACTTAAAAATGAATCTGTTATGTTTTACCATGTAAAAGATCTTCAGTTCAATGCCCGTGTATCACAGCCGGATCCTCGTTTTGCTCGTGTGATGCTTGAGGCATTCGGAGGGGCCAACGGTGAGTTGAAATCCGCTCTACAGTATTTTGTACAGGCATTCAGTTGCCATAACCCCTACCCTGACAAATATGACATGCTCATGGATATTGCCACTGAGGAGTTCGGTCATCTTGAAATCGTAGGTGCAACCATCCAGATGCTCCTCGGACCAGTAAACGGAGAAATGAAGGATGTGTTGGAAGATACTCCTCTGCGTACCATGATGGAAGGAAAAGCAGGCAAAGAGGATCTTATCCACCAAGCCTTCACCAATCCTGCCTTTCTGGTAACAGCTCCCGGCAGTCCCGTACTGACCGATAGCAACGGGAACCCATGGTGTGCCACCTATGTATCGGCCAATGCTGACCTGACAGTGGACCTGCGTTCCAACATGGCGGGTGAAGCACGTGCCAAAATAGGTTACGAAAACCTTATCCCACTTACGGATGACCCACTTGTAAAAGAAACGCTCACGTTCCTTATGACTCGCGAAGTGACCCATTTTCAACAGTTTGAGGCCGCTCTGGAAACTATTCAGCCTAACTTTCCTCCGGGAGTATTCCAAACATCCCCCCGATACAGCAACCTTTATTTTAATGATTCCAAAGGAAAGGAAACCCGCGGACCATGGAACGAAGGCAAAAGTACGAGGCTCAAAGAAGAATGGCAATATATTGAGAATCCACTGGAGGAAGTCAGAAGTACCGACGGATTACTCCAACGTAAACCTGAAGGCACCAAACGTACGGAAAAGGAAGTACGCCAAACAGATGAAAAACTAGCCAAGGAACGGAGCAGCGAGATACTCTCCCATATCCCTAAAGGAGAAATGCGTTGGTGTGAATATGGAAATGCTAAGAACGGAAACAAATAAGACTTCCGGTTCTACTATTGTTTAACTTAAAAACTAAATTTTATGACAACAAAGAACGAAAAAAAACAGATGGAAGCAAAGGGTAGCAAAAAGTGTACCCAAAGCAAAGCTAAAGAAAGTAAGCCTGCTGCTTCAAACAAAAAATCGGAGAAGAAATAACTTGATCTTCCGACAGTATGAAGTCTAAATCTTCATCCCGGTGGAGAACTGGTTTCTCCACCGGAAATCCTAAAGCATATTGTATAACAAGCAAAAATAGAGAACTATATGAAAAAGATAATGTTTATCACACTAACAATTTTATTTGCACTGTCCGCGCCATCCTGTCGGGACAAAAAAGAACAGAACCGGACAGAACAGCAGATTGAAAATGCAAAAGAAAACGTAAATGACGCATTAGACAAGGCCTCTAACAAAATAGAGGATGGTGCCGACAAAGTCAAAGATGCCTGGAAAGAAACCAAGAAAGACGTGCAACAAGGTACGGAAAAGGTAAAAAAAGAAGTAAAAAAGGATTATAATAAAGCTAAAGATGAAGTAAAAAAGCAGCTTGATTAAGACTGTCATATAAACCTTTATATCTCGATTTACTATCTCTCATTTAATTTATACAGGTATGAATATTCTTGCTATTTGGGTCGTTGGAATAGTTCTGACTATAAGATGCGCCTGGGAAATAGGTTGCCTGAGAATACCGAAAGAAAAAAAACTTATGGCAATCCTGCTGGTAGTCCTTACAAGCTGGATAGGAGCATTCCTCTATACTTTCTTCTTTAAAGAGAAGGTAGGAGCATGGCTAGACAGGTAATGACGAAAACCAAATTGGTAAGATATTCGGGTGTTTAAAGTTCTAATAAGAAAAGGACAGTGCGTGATGCATAGTCCTTTTGAATTAGATAATTACTTATCTATAATAAGGCTATGTTTATTAAAGTATACAAAAGCCACATTCCTATCCACATCTTTATAGTCATCCGCTTGAACGTATTTACTTATAAAGATGTTTTTTTGACACAACGCACAGGAAATGCGCTCGCCCTGCCAACAAAGTTAACAGGCAATACAGCTTCATTATTTGATAGAAAAAAAGTGCTGTGAGGCAATGAATTAGCTCGTGTAGGAGCTGATGACCATGCTGAACAGAAATAACCAACATTGTATAGTTTTCCATCCAAACCATATCGATAGCCAGCAGCCGGATAGAAAGCTAATGCTCCTGAAGTTCCGGATATATAAAAACGGCGGCCGAAAACCGGAGCACTCTTAAAACCATTTTGAGGCACAACACTCCAATTCTTCTTATCCTCTGTTGGAGAGTTGTAAAAAGAGGCATCTTCTGTAGAATAATCGCTGGTGGCACTCTCTGAGATTGTAGTTGTGAAATTAGTCCAAGTATCCTGAGGGGGAACACACCAACCCAAAGGACAGGGATCATAAATTGTCTTACCTGTGAATTTAGTGTCAAATAGTAGCGTTGTTGTAGCACTATTAAAGTCACTCCCCCATAACTTATCGGAAGCCTCACATACCGATGTTGTTAATAGAGCACCATATATCCAGTTTCCAGTTCCATCCGTATATGTAACAAAGGTCAATGGATGATTGATTGTATAATTTATCATAGTTGTCATTACACTATATGATGGTATTTCATTATTCTTTACGCAATTGCCAATAATCTCGTCAGTACCAATACATGTCCCGTTTGTGTCATATATTTCTATGTTCCCAGCTTTATCCTTAAGAGGAGGAAATGGATCTTTACGACCAAATTGATAATAAAGACCAAATGTTTTCGCAACAGCATCTGCATTAGAAGCAGTATTATCCGCCGCACCTATATCACGATCCATCATAATCAAATTACGGGAAGTCAAACTATTGTAATAGAGAAAAGGATTCATTATTCTTGGATTCGTCTTATACGTTTGTGTAGGCATTTCCGCCAAATTAAAATGAGTTTTCCAGATATGCCAGCTCCACAATACGTTGCCACTTCTGTCTTTTACTGCAATCACCGCATTCCCTTCAGCTGTCGGACCGGTTTTGAAATAGACATATCCGTCTTTTAAAATCACTCCTTGAATGATTTTCCCATGGCCATTCGTTTCCCAAACGAGCTCTGTACTTGCAGGGCTGATTGCAGCATTAGCCGCCAAAGCACTTCCGGTTGGAGAAATCAGTGCTGCGGTGGCAGCTCCATTTCCTCTCACCGTAGCTTTAAACTTATACCATGTGTTTACCTTTTTAGCAAGATAACAATTTGCCGTACCTGCACTACTCAAATCTTCTGTCCCCGCAAAATCGACAACAACCCTTGTATCTGTTGCCGCAACGTCATTCAAAGTAATGTCATACCTATAATTACCATTCCGTTTGATATTAAAGTCACTCGTATTGTTCTCGCCAAGATACACGGTCCACGTCACGGTTACAGCACCCACCAATCCATGAATGACTACGTAAGTAGCTTTGGCAGGTGCATTGGCAGTCGTTTTATCCTTCTGGGCGGAAATGGATTTAGTCCCCCTACGGTTCTCAAACATATAAAAAGTCTTGTTCACCGAAGTTGCTCCGGACGTAGTGATAACACCGCTTTCTTTCCAATGTGCGGCAGTAGCAGTCTGAACGGCATCTTCCGATGCGCGGGCAATATAATAGGAAAGTGAAGGGGTATTCTTTACGGAATAATCCGTAATGGTAATCCCACTGCTTTCTTTCACCTTGATTTTCAACTCAACTCGTGCAACCATGCGGGTCAATACCAGTCGTGTTGATAAAGTCTGCGCTCCCGCCCTGATATTCACACTCTTCATGCTTCCGGTCATTAGCAAATTAGTACCTTTACCCAGGTCGTCCCAATTGGTAAGACTATATACCATACTTTTCAGATATGACTCCTTATGTATGGCATATCCCTTGAACAAGTCAGCCTTACCCGTATTAGCAACGGCATAGATGGTACATCCGGTAGCACTACGGGTATTCATGGTAACCGTAGAACTACCCGTCTGATATTTCTGACCGATCAGTTCTCCCGAACTGTTATACACCAGAATATGAAGATTACTGACCACACTCTCATTAATATCACGGGTAGCGATATTCACCAGTTCCTCACCCTGCACTTCCAGCCGGATGGTAGCAGGCTGGTCTTCCTCCACACCTATAGCCTCCATATCCTCTTCCGGTTGGCAGGAACTGCACACGGCCGCCATCGCCAGTAGCGTGCCCAGCATGAACAGCACGAAAAGCACTTTCCAGCAGAATGGAACAGGCTCTTCCTGCCTACGGTATACTCTGTATTCAAATAACCTGATCATTGTATTCTTGCTTACATTTCCACATCCTGACTGACCGTACCCCAGGGAACCACACTCGCAACGACCTGAACCTCCGCATAGCGGAAGTCAATATCTATATTGGTCTGTTTGCCCACAGGAGCATACAAAGGGCGGAATTCATTGTCTTCGGTGATAGTCAACAATTTCTCCCCTTTCCGGCAGATGTCAATTTCCAACGGCCTCCCCTCTCCGGTAGGGAAGATATGGAAAGGCGGCGCATAGACATCCCCTTTAGCGTCGGTAACGGAAGCCGGTTCATATCCGGCCCCGCTCCCGGCAGCCTCACCCGTGAAATCCATTTCCGTACTGGTGCAGTGCACTATGAAGCGGTACGCTTCACCCTTGTAAGGATAACGTTCGGAAAGATAACGCGTGCGTATGCTGAGACCCGCCACCATACGTTCCATTACAACCGTAATATCCGTTCCTTCCACACTCCGGGTCTCCGCCTCACCTATTTCCCTGCGGCAATAAAACAAGTCCGTGAGCGGAATATGCGTGCCGTGAGCATGCTGCCTAAGTTGAAGTTTTGCCTCCTTCAAGGGTGTGTCTGGCGCTATCTCCGTAGTAATCAGGGTATCTTCTTTCAGATTTCCCCAGGCTACCAGCGTGAGACGTTCGCCTTTGTCCTCTCCAAAATAAAAGTCCGAGAAGCCATCGGAGGGAATCATCCTGACGAACCCCTGCTCATTAAAGAGGTAGATATCCGATTTCTGCAAGGCCCCGCTTCCGGTGAGATCGTTCCCGTCAGCATCCACCGCGCGGACATGCAGTTCGTAACGGGCACAACCTTCCATATCCTCACGCACGCACGAGGTACAGCAGAGGAGAAAAAGAAGGAACAGAAAGACAGGGGAGATTCCGGATACTCGCATAGCTGCTACGGATTGGTTTATAATGTCAGTCTCGTATAAATTATCACTCGAAAGTTACATTTTGACTGATGGTGAGTGCCCAATCAGCAACAGTGACCGTGAGTTGCAGGGTGGCGGGGTCTATATCCGTGTTATCGTCGGGGGCGCCTTCACCCTTGATGACAGCGGTAAGCACGTAACGGGTATTAGCAGCTATACTGCCTTTGTCCGTACCCGCTCCTCCTGAAATGGTGGTGTTCGCCTGTTTCTTGTTAATAGTAATAGGATAATAACGGGCTATGGGAGCACTGGTAGAACCGCTCCCATCCGCATCAAACAATCCTTTAATGATAAGTTTAGTCGGCTTACTTGAGTCAACATTCGGAAATGTGTAGAAGTAGTACGGGGTAGTAAGCTCTGCATTGGCTGTATGGCCGGTCACCGCCTCGTACAGGTATTGGGTAACGACTGCACCCTCATGTCCCCCGTTAATGGGGGCACCGCCTGTCTTGTCCGCATTGACGGAACTGTCGACATTCTTCAGGTAAATCGCATCCACCTTGAACGTCGCGTCCTTGAACCGTCCCACCGGATCGAAAGCCGTCTTGACGCTGCTGATAGATACCCTCGCCACAAGACGGGACAGGGCTATGTTCGCCTCGGTTTCCGTTCCCGCCGTGAAATCCTTTCCGGTGGTACTTCCCAGCATCGGGAGGTTGTTGGCCTTTTGCGTATCCGTTGCCGCACCGGCTCCCGCAGCCTTGGTGGTTTCCGAAAGTAGCATCAGCTTGGCTTTGAAACCGGCAAGGTTGGTAACTCCCGCAAAAAGTCCTGTAGAGGCATTGGCCACCACGTAAATGGTCTGTCCGTTGCCGGGTTCGCAAAGCATCGTAATCTTCTTGCCGGTACCACCTGTTGCAGCCTTGATGTCATCGCCCGTGAATTCCCGCAGGGCATTGACAGGGTTGCCCGATGCTCCGGTGAATACAGCCACCGTCAGGCGGTTGATCTGGGATTCATCCGTGGTAGGCAAAGTCCCCGTAGCGCGGCTGTCAGCAGGGGTACCCACCAAGGTCAGTTCAAGTTTCGCAGTCTTTTCCTTCGGCTGAATTACATTCTCGTTTTCATCGCTGCCGCATGCGGACAGTGAAAGGGTGGCCGTTGCCAGCACCGCCCATAGGTAGTTACTCGTTTTCATATATTATACCGTTTATGGTTATTTTGTATTACCCATCTCTTAATTCTCTGCTTTTAATTTCTCCAATGCCTTAACCGCCTGTTCCACTCCGGCCGCGGCAGCCATCGTAAGGTACACCTCTGCCTTGTCACGGTTACCTTCGAGCAGGCAGAGGATGCCCATATTGTTATAAGCCATCGGGAGGGTGGCGAAACGTTCCAGATACCCGCGTGCCCTGGACAGTTCCTTTTTGCTCAAGGCAACCGCAGCGGCATTGATGTTGGCTTCCGGACTGTCCGGGAAAAGTCGGGCAGCAAGGTCAAGGACGTCATTATATTCGGTGGAGCCTGCCGGATAGCTGCCGGCTACGGCGAAGAACTCGTTCAGGCGCAGGGCGCGCTGCTTTCCGCTGCGCAGCAGTTGGAGGCTTTCGGTAGCATCCAGAGGCTTACGCGTATATTCTATCCGGTAGTCCACGCGCATCACCGCCGGGAATATCTTCTCCGAGAGATACCTGTAAGGCTTGCCGTCAGCAAGAGACATCAGCATACGTTCGCGGCCTTTGGAGATCTCCACATTATCAATAAGGTCGAGGGTGGCATCTTTCAGCATCATATCGCTTCCCCGAACCAGGCTGGTGATCGAGTCCCAGTCTTCAGGAATCCAGTCCACTTCCAGCAGGGCTTTGCCCGACAGACGGTTTTCACGCAGGTATTCCTTCAGCTTAAGAGCACGTATCAGGGCGTTGGTCTCGTTCTTCTTCAGGTTACCCACGGGCGCGCCATAGCCCGTTACGCGGACTTTAGCCAGTTCCGTGCCCGTCTCCTGACGTACATCACGAAGAGCGTCACGAAGACGGTAGTAAATCTCGAAGTTCTGCTTTTCCTCGGAGAGTTCACCCAGTTGCTTGCCGTCCTTCCGGTCTTCCTCCCGTTCAAAGTACGGGATAGAACCTGTGATGCAGTGCAGCGTGTCCTTGTCCGGTGCGGGCTGGATGAAATTCACCAATGAAAGGAAACCGACGTCGGTGCCCGCATCCCACGGGGATGTCCTCAGCTTCGGCAGGCGGAGGCCGTCCGCTATCTTATCCTCGTAAATATCCCCTTTCTTCCCGTGGCAGGCACATTCCTGAGAGCGAAGCAGGAGGACGGCCTGTTCCATCCACTCTTCGTAAGGGATAGAAACCTTATAGGTAAACGCGCGGGAGACCGCAGCGTCGTCACGGATTACGACTGCCGGAATGGGCGAAGTACGCGCCTTGCCGTTACGTTTGCCCGCGGACAATGCCTGTGTACGCTGATACACTTTCTGTTTCTCCGCACCGTTGATGAGGACGGAGGGGAGTTCCTGTTCGGATTCACCGCTTTTAAGCACGGGAGTCACGGTCAGGGATTCGTCAGAAGGCATTTGCAGGCTTTCGAAGTCTACGGAAAGTTCCACGTTCAGGTGTCCGTCAGTCAGCGAGAAATGCTGTCCGGTGACAAACAGTTCTCCCCGGTAGAACTCCTGCCCGGGGCAGAAGCTGCATATGGCGAACAGAAGTGCCAATGTAAGAGGAATACGGATTAAGTTTTTCATGCTCTATGTTCAATTACAAATTACTAATTATAAACCGCTTTCAATTTTCATCTTCCAGCTCTCAACTCTCAATTCCCAACTCTCAATTTATCAGGTATACCAGCGATACCGAGGCACGGGTCGGAGCCATGAAGTTTTTATGACCGCCGCCGGTCTGCTCGCCGCAATGCAGGCAGCGGTAGCGTTCATAGCCCGAGTGCAGGAATCCGACACCGAGGCTTGCCTCGATGCTCCAACGGGGTGAGAGGATGAAGTGGTAGCCGTATGATACGCCCAGTCCCAGGAAGTCACCCTCGTATCTTGAAGAGCGGATGCCCTTGAAGAGTCCAAGCGGGAGTTTCAGGCCGCCTACATTATATACCCCGTACATCAGGTGCGCGCCGAAGAAGTGGCCACCGAAGGGCTGGCACATCCAGTAACGAAGTTCAGGCTGTACGAACCAGTGTTTCCAGCGCTTGTCCCCACCTGCCGGAAAAGGGTTGTAGTGAAAACCCGCTTCCAGCGTGAACTGCTCGGAGAATTTGACTTCCACGGAAAGGTTGGGCGAGGAAAGCGTTCCCGTCAGCAGGTCGCTCTTCACGGCAAAGGTTTGGGAATGCAGGTCTGCAAGGCAGGACAGCAGCAGGAACAAGGGCAGTATGTAAGCGATGCTTTTCAAAGGATTCTTCGGATTACGTCTACAACTCAAACAGCTTGATTTCCTTCAGATATTCACGCGTGATATAGTTTACTATACCGAGTTTCTGCGCGGCTTTACCGTAGCGCATGTGGAACTCTTCAGTAGTGGGATGGTTGCAGTTCAGATGCTCGCCAGTGGCTTCGAGGATGTCGAGAAGGGAGACATCGGAGGATTCACGCGCGGGACTGTACGACCGTATACTACGGGGTTCTCCCTGGTCGGACAATTTGATAAGTCCGGCTCTTAGAAGCTTCGACAGCAGGATATCCAGGTCTTGCTCCATAAGACGGCAGGCGTCCGTACGGGCTGTGTCGCCTCCCGCATAGATGTCGTTGAGTACTGCAATGGCAGCTTGTGTCATGGGTGTTATCATGATATTTGTTGGGTTTTATCCATTACACACACCGACATTACCTTGTAGGTAACAGATACGCACAGATACGATAAGAAACAAGGCTCATAAAATCCCGGTATATATAAGAATTTATACGTACATACGGCTCACGGTGTACAATATCCTTTTCCCGTCTCCGAATTTCGGAAACGGGTAAGGGAATTTATATACGGATTTGAACGAACAAGTCGAAAAAACTCCTTTCCATCCCATATGCTGAAAAAGAAACTTGTAGAACCTGTAGTATTTGTTTCCTAATATAAATCGCCGGTTAATTAATCCATGTAAACAGGCAAATAAAACATCTTTCTCTTGGGAGTTAGAAATATATTATCTACTTTTGCGCCATAATCACATCTCCGTTACCTACAAGGTAATTTCCTGACATTACACTACATATCAACGAATTACCATTCATACCCGTATTAAGTCACCCCTTATATATGTAATTCATTATAACCTTATTCGCCCGGTCCATCCGGCTGTTTCCGAAGCCTTTCATATACCCCTCGGTAGTGGTTACGGAAGCGTGTCCAAGCCCTTCGGAAATGACCTCGATGGGAATGTGGCAATACCTGCCCACCGTAGCCCATGTATGCCTTGCACTGTACGAAGTCACTTTGCCCTGTACCTTCTTCCATAAGGCAAGCGCGCGCAGTTTACTGTTAAGCAGGCGCAATATCCGCTGGTAATCCCTGTAAGCGGCCATACCCTTCAGGTTCCCGTCCAGGAAACAAAGCAGGTAGGGCGAAGTGTCGTCCCGGTTCCGGTAGCGTTCCAGCAATTGCATGGCACGGCCGTCCACACGGGCGGATAGCGGCATACCCGTCTTCCGGCGGCGCAAGGTCAGATAGCCATCCTTCAGATCGGACTTCCGCAAGTGGGCAAGATCCACAAAGGGCATGCCGTGGAAACGGAACATCAGTTCCAGGCACGCGCGTGCCCATGCCATGCCGGGGGAAGTGATGTCAGGCTCCCTGTCCAACAGTAACTTCTGCATATCGTCCCGTTCCAGCACACGCCGGTGATCCACCTTACGCCCGGTGAACACGTCACGGAACTGGTGGGGGATGAAAGCCGCCAGTTTACGGACCACAGCCCGGTTATAAACCGCCTGGAGCATACGCATATAGGTCGAGACGGTATTCCACGCCAGACCCTTCCCACCCTTATGGAGCAGGTAACCCTCATAGGCCTTCAGCCACAAGGGCGTGATGCCGGACACGGGCAGCCCCTCGCCGTCGAAAGCCATCACCGACCGCAGCACGCTACCGCATACATGGGCGGTGCCATACTGCCCGTTCATTTCGAGTTCAGTGACCACCGAACTCATAAATTTGTTTAAATAGACTGTTTTCATATTCATTCATTTTTTCGCACGTTGTCGCACGCGAATATACTACGTCACAAACAGGCGGTAAAGACAAATGTTTCATTACAATACCATCTTTAAACACCGCCTTCCTATTTTGCCTGAGATGTTAATTTGACAGATATTTGCACCAAAGGTCAGAGGCGGATACTTTGACCCGTAGAGGAACCGTGCGTTCCTCTACGGGCAAGACACCCTTCCTCGTAGAGAAACGACCCGCAGGTCGTAGAGCAACATCGACATACCGTAATCATTGGATTTTCCATCGTTTGCCGGAGTAACACATCTGCCTTTTTCCACTGCTCCGAGGAACAATCCCCGCCACAGGGACACAAACGTATGGAAATATTTTTCACTTCAAAACAATATACAAAATGATTACAGTTACCATTCAGGTGAAGCCCTATCTCGCGGCTTACCTGCAAAGTGCATACGCGCACTGCACAGTGGAGGGTGCCATCCGTTTCACCAAAAATCAGAATCTTTACAGTTGCCTGCTACAGCTCACCACTCCCCGCCCAAAGGGCGTGTCATGGCGGGACCGGGGGAATGTCACCCTCTCTCTGCCCTGCCCCAGCGTGGGGAAAGATCCGAGGACTTATAATTATCTGGGAGAGGAGGCCGTGAAGGTTCTGGAGCAGGAAATCAACTATGAAATGAGAATGGATTATTACCGCTTCCTGCGCAGAAACAAGTTTAAGAACGGGATGATGTTCACAAGGGCCACGGAGCTGTATCTGGAAGAGCACGGGATGAGGGAACTTATACCGGAAGAGACATTGTTGAAGAGTTATTTCCTGTGGGTGAAGAAGGTGGAAAGAAAATAGAGCAGCAAGCCTTTGTTGTATAATACAGAATATGACAGATGCGAACATATTAAAAACATCTCCGAAAAGAAAAGATTCATTACTGTGTTAGATCATAGGTTAAAGAAAAAAGGAGGAGAACAGAGTATTACATAGTGAGGATGCAATAAGATAAACTATATCTATTGAAAACAGATAAATTCTTTTTCTTCCTTCATATAGTAAATTCTTTTTCTTAACTTTGTAGCATTATGTACACAAGTAAGTTGTACTAAATTTCGTTTCAAAATATGCGATTATCAATGATTCGTGATACATTATTGCCAAACTCATGTCTGGTGAGTTAAAAGTTAATGATTTAAATAGTTAACACATATGGGAGAGAACAAGATACCTGAAATGAAGCCTCAACTTGAGCTAATAAAGAAGTACAGTCAAAATGGAAAGGAATATTGGACTTCGCGTGATTTATGTGGAGCTATGGGTTATACGACCTATTACAGATTTGCTTCTGTAGTAAAGAAAGCTATTGCGATTGCTCAAGCAAAAGGAATGGATATAAACGACCATTTTCACCTTACTGTAGAAATGGTTAAACTTGGTTCCGGAGCATACAGAAATGTAGAAAACTTCCATTTATCAAGAATGGCTTGTCTTATCATTGCCGAAAATGCAGACTCCAAGAAAGCATTAGTACAACAAGCGCGTATCTTTTTCAAAAATCAGACAAGTTTATTTGAGCTAACCTCCAATAATCTATCCTCCAATATCTTACTCTATAAAACAAGTCAGGGAGAAGTAAAAATAGAAGTGATATTCAATAATGAAACCTTCTGGATGTCTCAAAAGCGGATGGCTGCTCTTTTTGGAGTAGATGTAAAGACAATCAATTATCATTTAGGACAAATATACGAGTCTGGAGAATTGCAAGAAGAAGCAACTATCCGAAAAATTCAGATAGTTCAGCAAGAAGGAGAAAGAGAAGTTGAACGTTCTCCTATGTTCTATAATCTTGATGCAATCATTGCTGTAGGGTACCGGGTAAATAGTTACCAAGCCACTCAATTCAGAATTTGGGCTACCGGAGTTCTAAAGGAATTTATCGTCAAAGGCTTTGCTATGGATGATGAACGCTTAAAACAAGGCCGCCATTTCGGAAAAGATTATTTCGATGATTTACTGCAACGTATCCGTGAAATCCGCACTTCCGAACGCAGGTATTACCAGAAAATAACAGATGTATATGCTGAATGTAGTGCAGATTACGATGCTAAATCAGAAATAACCAAACTGTTTTTCAAAATGGTACAAAATATGATGCATTGGGCAGTAACCCACCATACAGCAGCAGAATTAATCTACAATCGTGCTGATGCTGAAATGCCCCACATGGGGTTGACTACGTGGAAGAAAGCCCCTGATGGAAGAATACAAAAGTCAGATACAATAGTTGCCAAAAATTATCTGTCAGACAAAGAGGTATCACAGTTAGAACGTTTGTCATCCGCTTTTCTCGATTTTGCAGAGCTAAGAGCAGAGCAACAGCTCATCACGACCATGAATGATTGGAAAAACAAATTAAGCAATTTCCTAGCAATAAGCGACTATGAGGTTCTAAAACATTCCGGCACAATATCTAATGAGGAAGCACAAACGAAAGCTTTCTGTGAATATGAGAAATTTAAACTCATACAAGATCGTGAATATTTGTCAGACTTTGACAAGGAGCTAAAACGTCTGAAGGATAAAGGGCTTTTTAATGACGAAAATTAGCAATTTGAACCGCTAAATCCTCACCTTTACGCTTCTTCTTACGAGTATAAAGTTTCTGCGACAAATATAATAGTTTATTCTAAAAATCAGAGAAATAATATCTACATTTACGCATTAAAAGGATCTATCATCCAACAACTTAAAACAAAAAAACACAATGGACCAACCCAAACTCGAACGACTGCTGCATCTCATGATGCTACTAACAGCCAACACCCGATATACAGTAGATGAACTGGCCGAACGTATGGAAACATCTCCTCGTTCCATCTATCGCTATCTTGATACATTCAAAGCTGCCGGATTTGCTATTTACAAAGAAGGATCTCATATACGAATGGGTAAAGAATCACCCTTCTTTAAAGATATTTCCCAACTCATTCACTTCAGTAAGGAAGAGGCATACATGATTCATCAAGTGATTGAAGCTATTGATAACAATAATTTAATAAAACAAAACTTAAAACGGAAATTGGCGTCCGTCTATAATAGTAAAATCATTGCAGATTCTGTCATTAAAGGAAGAGATGCTGATAATATTCGAAACCTGATTGATGCTCATGAACAGAAAAGGATGGTTATTCTACACAATTACTCATCCGCTCACGGTCAAACCATTACGGACAGATATGTGGAGCCTTTTGCTTTCACCACCAATTATGTAGAAATATGGTGTTATGAACCGGATAGTCAACGCAATAAACTATTCCGCATTTCACGTATTGAATCCGTCGAAGTCACCACCACCACTTGGAAATATGAAGAATCACATCTGGAAGGTTTCACGGATATATTCCGCATGAGCAGTTACAAAGGAGACAAATTCCCCATTACATTACAACTAACCCGAAGGGCTTATAATCTGCTTATCGAAGAATACCCATTAGCAGAGCAAGACACACAACAAATATCACCCGACCATTGGTTGCTGAAAACACAAGTCAGTAATTTTATCGGCGTCACACGCTTTGTCCTTGGTTTGGCTGCCGATATTCAACTAATAGACTCACCGGAATTGAAAGAATACATTAAAAAATATGCTTCTAAGTATATAAATTCACTCATACAAGCCTAAAAAAATAGATTTGTGACAGAACCTGTCAAAACAAGTCCGTTCCTTTGTACCATCATACTCAAAATACAAAGTTATGGAAAGAAGACATTTCATTAATTTCGACATTGCCGGTTTCACCTATTGGGATGGAACATTGGCTTTTCAGGAACTCATTATCGGAACTAAACTGCAACTGAGAAGAGAAGAAGACAACAAATTTGCCCCCTATGCAGTAGCTATCTATTACAAAGATTACAAGTTAGGTTTTATCCCCCGTGATAAAAACAAGGAAATCAGTAAACTTTGCGAACAGGGATATACAGGTATATTCGAAGCGCGAATTAACCGGATTTCGCAGGACGAGCATCCGGAAAACCAAATTGGAGTCATTATATATATTAAAAAATGTAACGATAACAAGTAGAGAAGCTCCATATTGTTCCACCATAAAAAGCCATCGTATATGACTTATGAATATATAAGCCAACTGCTTAAAAACCATACTTCTATCCGATTATTGAAAGCTGATAATGCCCCACTTATTATCAGCTTTCTATTCTCTACCTTCAAGGAGGAGTTCTCCAATCAGGAGGAAGGTGGCATTCTTGAAAAAGAACTGTCTAGCCGCCTTTCAGATATTCTCTATGTACTGAATGAACCGAATAAAACCTATCCCAAACCGCCGACTGAATATCTGACCGACTGGAGTAACGCAGGCTTTCTTCGCAAATATCCAGGAAAAACAGACGAATTTATTTATGAATTGACACCAGCTACGGAACTGATATTCAAGTGGATTGACAGTCTGGAGAAACGAGAATTTATCGGTACTGAGTCACGCCTGAAATATCTTTTCGAACGAATGCAAAGGTTGGTAGGTAAAACTCAAATGAATGCTTCGGAAAGATTAGCCCAACTAGAAGCACAGAAGCGGATTTTAGAACAGGATATTGAGGATATCAAGGCTGGCAAACTGGAAATGCTGAACGAACGACAAATAAAGGAGGAGTATTTCTTGATAGAAGATACAGCGAAGTCATTGCTTGCAGATTTCAGGGAAGTAGAACAGAACTTCAGGGACCTGAACCGTAATTTCAGAAGACAAATCATTACCACCAGCCAGTCGAAAGGAGAAGTTCTATCAGACTTGTTTGAACAACAAGACTTTCTGACACAAACCGACCAAGGTAAGAGTTTCACTGCCTTCTGGGAATTTTTGCTATCACAATCCAAGCAAGTTGAACTTGAAAAGTTAATTGAACTCATGCTCAATATACCTGTTGTGCAAAAGATGAGAAATGATAATTTCCGTATGGAATTATTAAGAAATAGCCTGATAGAAGCGGGAGATCGCACCAACAAAACAACGAATTCACTTTGGAATCAGTTGCGTAAATATCTGGAACATAAGTCTTTTTTCGAGAACAAGCGAATTCACGAACAGATAGACGAAGGACTCAAATTAATCTTCGAACATCCGGAGATTGACTTTACCAGACTCCCGGCATTGGAAGTTGAAGATATCATCCGCATCAATCTTATATGTGACCGACCACTTTTCTCACCTCCCGAACAAGTCAAATTCAAAAAGCAACAGTTACAAGAAGGGCAAGCATCCGGTGATAATGAATTGTTGTACGAACAATTTGAGATAAATATTCCTAAGCTAAAAGAAAATATCAGGCAATTGCTCAGATATCAACCTCAAGTCTCTTTACAGGAATTAATAAAGGTGCATCCAATTGAAAAAGGAGTGGCAGAAGTAGTAGCCTATCTGGACATTGCAACTAAAAACGGAGAACGACATTCGGTTTCTACAAGCGAACAAGAAGAAATACAAATCTGCAATTCACAAACCGGACAAATATTTAAAGTAAAAATCCCTAAAATCATATTCAGCTAATGAGAAAGACTTATTCCAACGTACTGATAGCCTTATTAAAAGGTATTGTATATAGCCATCAAGAAGAAATATGGAACACGTTGATGCAACCCGAACATGAACGGGATGTGCGAAATTATTTTGCCGATATCCATCTGGATGTCATTATCGACAAGGCAGAAGGCTATGCTTATCTAAAACAGCAACAGTTGCAGACAACCTGTGAGGAAGAATCTCCGGAACAGGAAACTGCCCCAAAGTTAATCAGACGACGACCGCTCACTTTTCACGTTTCACTCCTTTGCTTGTTGCTACGCAAACATCTGATAGAAAATGACCAGGAAGGAGAATCTACCAAGGCCATACTGAGCCGCGAAGAGATTGACAATCTGATGAAGTTGCACTTGAAAGAGAACACCAATGAAGTAAATACCCAAAAGCAGATAGACAGTGCCGTCAGAAAAGTGATAGACGAAGGATTTTTACGCCAAATGAAAACAGACCAAGAACAATACGAAGTCAATCGTATTATTAAAGCATTTATTAATGCAGACCAAGTCAGTGAGTGGTTAGAACGATATAAAGAATATGTAAAACAGTCAAAGAAATGAAGAATAAAATCGAGCAAGTAGGCCATCGCCTGCAATACATGGAATTATTAAACTGGGGAACCTTTAATAACAAGATATGGAAAATCACTCCAGAAGGTGAAAACTCATTGCTAACCGGTGCTGTAGGATCGGGGAAATCGACCGTTGTTGATGCTCTGACTTGCCTCTTGGTACCATATAACCGCATCACATTCAACAAAGCAGCCGGTGCCGAAAGCAAAGAGCGTAATCTGGCCTCATACATCAAAGGAAACTACAGTTCCAAAAGTGACGAACTGACCAATGGCAGTAAAGCCGTTTCTCTGCGATATATAAAAGCTGGTGAAGCTACATTTACAGTAATCATCGCCAATTTTTATAATGAAGGATACAACATACACACTTCCTTAGCGCAACTCTTTTGGATTGAAAACAACAGTAATGTTCGCAAATTATTACTGATTGGAAGCGAGCCGCTCAGTATCAAAGAGCATTTCTCTGGATTTACGGACATTAAAGAACTGAAGAGAAGACTGCGTACCAATAACCACATCGAAATATTTGATGATAACTTCTCACGATACAGCCAGCGGTTCCGCCAGTTATTCGGCATGAATTCCGACAAAGCAATCGAACTATTTTATCAAACAGTTTCTATGAAATCTGTAAGTAGCCTTACTAGCTTTGTGCGCGAACAAATGCTGGAACCAACCAATATACAAGAACAGATAGAAGAACTGAAAAAACGGTTCGATAACTTACATCAAGCACATGCAGCCGTAATGGAAGCCCGCAAGCAACGGGATATTCTAAATCCTTTGACCGAACTGGACCATGACTACTCTCAGACAGAAGAACTGTTGCACGAAATTGAGGTATTATTATCGGATGTTATACCATCCTACTTTGCCGATAAAAAAATAAATCTATTGCAAAAAGAGATTGCCAATTGCAAGCGCAAACTCGTGCAGTTGGAAAGTCAAATCAAACAAGCAGAGGCTGAACTTGATACATGTCGCAATACGATCAATGAACTTCGGCAGGCCATCCGTGATAACGGAGGCGCACGCCTGGATCAGATAAAAGTAGAAATAGCGCAAGCCACTAAAGCTCGACAAGATAAAAAGAAGCAACACGAAGATTATCTCCAACTAACCCTGCAATGCGGACTCCCCACAGCCAACACTGAACAAACCTTCTATCGCAATTTAAAAAGTACCGAAGAAAAGCAGGAGGAGATGCGGAAAGAGAGGGAAAAACTGACCACTTTGCAAGGTTCAAGGATAGCTGAGCATCTCAATACCGAACAAGAAATAGAAATACAAAAGTCAGAAATAGAGTCTCTTCAAACACGCTCCAACCAATTACCCTCCGGCATATTGGAGATAAGAAAACAATTGGTTGAACATTTGGGCATCTGCGAAGAAGAACTTCCTTTTGTGGGCGAACTGTTACAAGTTCGCTCTGAAGATAAAGAATGGGAAGGAGCTTTGGAACGATTATTGCGAGGATTTGGCATCAGCATGTTAGTCCCCGACAGATATTATCACATTGTATCAGGGTTCATAAACGCCAATAAGCTGCAGGATAATCGACATAAAGGAATCCGTCTGGAATATTTCCGCATTCCCGAAGAGAGCAAACAATACAACACGCTCGTTGAAGATTTATCACCCTCATCAGCAGTCAACAAAATCAATATAAAGTCAAATACTCCATTCTACAACTGGCTGGAAAAAGAATTGGTACGTCGTTTCAATCTACAATGCGTATCTTTAAATGAGTTTCAAAATGTCAGCGATGGAATCACGAAAGAAGGACAAATAAAAACCGGCCGCTTGCGACATGTGAAAGATGACCGCCGAGACCTCTGGGATCGCAGAAATTTCATATTGGGCTGGAGCAACAAGGAGAAAATACAGGCCATTCAAGCCTACTTGAAATCGCTTCTATCTCGATATGAAATAGAAAAAAACGAAATTAAAGAGAAATCAAAGGCAATTGATTTGTGCAATGCCACCTTGTCATCACTAATGCAAATAAAAAGATTTCAAGATTGGAATGAGCTGAACTGGCAGCAAGAAACAGAACATATATCCCACCTACAAAAGGAAAAACAAGAGTTATCAGAAAGCAATAATCTGATAAAAACACTGGCAGAACAACAGAAACAAATGGAATACAAAGAAAGTGAATTAAGGAATCACATAGATAAACTAAAAGATAACCGCGGACGGTTGAATAATCAAATAGAAACAGCCCATAATCAATTACCGGAACTACAGCTGCAATCAATTGTTTGTTCGCCGGAGGACAAAAGCATCTTTTATTCTAAAATAGAATCAGCACAGCCTGACACTTCTTATACACTCGGCAACATAGACAATTTAAAAGCGGAGCTATCTAAAAGTCTATCAGGCAAGCGATTGAACATACAGAAAAAGCGAGATACGACACGAGAAAAAATAACCCAAATCATGCGTGACTATCGAAACGCTTTTCCTTTTGATGCCTTGGAATTACCTGAAGATATTGAAGCTCGGAAAGAATATCTGAAGATTCTCCAACAAGTAGTTAAAGAAGGACTACCTGCACACGAGGCTAAACTAAAAGTCCTATTAAATCAGGATACAATAAAAAGCATTGTTACCTTCGACAGCAAACTTGATTTACACGCCAAGCGGATTCAGGAAAAAATAGGAATAATCAATAAACATCTGGAAGCTATCGAATTCAACAAAGATACTTACATCAAACTACAAGCCGTAACCAATCCCAACCGAGAAATCCTTGACTTCAAAGGAGATCTGAAAGCTTGCTACAACAATATCCTCAGTACAGATGATGCTTATACTGAGGAACGTTTTGAACAAGTACAACGCATTCTGAACCGGTTCCGCAGCAATGAGAACAAGGATATTGAATGGACCACACAAGTCACAGACGTACGCCAGTGGTTTCTCTTCAATGTCAGTGAACGCTATCGTGCAGATGATGCAGAGAAAGAGTTTTATGCCGGTACTTCCGGTAAGTCGGGCGGTCAAAAAGAAAAACTGGCCTATACCATTCTAGCTTCTGCCCTCGCCTATCAATTTGGACTGAACTATCAGGAAGAGCGAAGCCAATCATTCCGGTTTGTAGTCATAGACGAAGCCTTCGGACGTGGTGACGATGAAAGTACACAATTCGGACTTGATTTATTCAAAAAGCTGAATCTGCAACTGTTGATTGTCACTCCCATGCAGAAAATACATGTCATTGAGAATTATATCCATTCCGTACACTATGTATCTAATCCGGAAGGCAATGAGTCGCAGATTCGCAATTTAAGCATTGAAGAGTATAAAGCAGAGAAAAAACAGCATCACTCACTAATAGAAATTATCCAATGATTACACCACAAGACATAAAGAAACAAAGCCTGAGTTGGTGGAAAGAGTTACTCCTGTCAATCACGACAGGAGAATCTTTCTTTCCGAAAGAAATTAGTCGCATAGGAAAGATAACAGCCAAAGATATTCTGCTAAAACTGACAGAATACAAAGCTTCTATCGCAGAACTACAAAAAGGTGCATCCCTATGGGGATACACAGTAGAGATGACAGAAAAGAGTTTTGAAAAGATTGGAATTCAAAACATTCCGACTTGCATACAAATTCCATCTTTAGAGATTTACTTGCATATTACTCGCAAACGAAACGAATTGGATATATTCATCCGAAATTGGCAACTAATCACCAATGAAATGCCGCAGCTTATTGAATGGAGTCAAAGAAATCCTCTCCGACTTATCAGTCACGACACATGGAGAGATACAATCAAGGTATGCAAGTACTTTACAGAACATCCCCGCCCTCATCTTTACATCCGCGAGTTGCCAATTGAGGTACACACCAAATACATCGAAGAAAACAAGGATTTACTCAAATCCTTACTCGATGAATTATTACCCGCATCTACTATCACTCTCAATGAAAAAACATTCGAAAAACGGTATGGACTGAAATGTGCCGAACCATTAATCCGCATACGTTTTCTGGACAGTACCTTGGCTCCAGGCTTCTGCTGGACAGATGTATCTCTTCCATTACCAGATTTCCAACGTCTGAACTGCGCTTGTAAATACGTATTTATCATGGAAAATAAAATGAATTTCCTAACCTTACCACTGCAACCTGACAGTATTGCCGTATGGAGCGGGGGAGGCTTCAACATCAGTTTCCTGAAAGAGATTCCATGGATGACTCATGTACAAAACTATTATTGGGGAGATTTAGATGCGCAGGGGCTGCAAATTCTCAACCAGTTCCGCAGCTATTACCCATCCGCAATTGCACTGATGATGGACTGGGAGACATTCCATACTTATCGACACTTGGTAAAAGAGGGAACACCGGCTTTATTGCAAACATTACCTCAATTAACTTTGGAAGAGTATGACCTATATCGTTTCTTGCAAGAAAACAATTTTCGGTTAGAGCAGGAACAAATACCAAATGAAGACTCTATAAAGAAGATAAAGCAGACTGTCGTTTAGTAGATAGTCTGCTTTCATTTCCGACAAGTTCGAATAAAAGATAACAGGCAAATAAGATATGGCTAGAACTCTCCCAACTCCTGCATCATCGCCGGACGACGTTTATACAAAACCCTGAATTCTTCCACCAATTGTTTCACAACATCCTTCCCGCCATTCAATTTCCGCATACCCCGTAGCACCCGAGCTATGTACTCATAATGACTCCGTCCCAGATTTTTCTCCGCATAAACGCGAAGATCATCCGTAAACAAAGAAAGTATTTGAGAAGAATGGGTGGCATTCAGATGGGAAGCATACTGCACTAAAGCGTCTAAACGCCTGTATTTCACAGCAGACAAAAAGCTAAATAATTTATCATACTCTTTTTCTTCTATATAAATATCTGCTTTATTATTTCCACTCCCCCAGTAATCATAGAAAGTCGTTTCTTGCATCAATGTACTCAAATACTCCTTCCAATCCGTGGAAGATATCAACGACTTAAGCTTATGGTAATAATCCAAACTTCCATTCGTATGAATAAACAATAACTGGCACATTTCAATGACCTTGGCCACATCATGCACTTCTTCATAAATGAAAAGTAATTGTTCCTGCCATTCTCTTAATGTGCCAAGATTTCCTCCTCTTTCAGCTATCACTATTCCTTCATTCAGCATACAGATAGCCTTCTCATAACATTTTTCATCCAGTAGCTTTGCAACTTCCTGTCGTCTGATTTCAGGTAAATAAAGAAATTCAGATATAGTAGCTTCAACCTCAGTTGTCTTATCCAATTCTTTCAATATTTCTATTTTCCGAAGCACTAACTTATAGAGGTCCCAACGTTCTGTTCTCTCCTTTATAAGCTTATCCACACTCAACAAAGCCTCCTCTTTAGATTGCACTGAAAGCATAATCTGTTGCACCAATTCATCCATATCGAAGATTTCATATTCACGATATGTTGCCAGTTTGGATATTTGGATAATTTCATTCAATACATTCTCTTTCAATGCCTGTGATGCACCCGAATGCTGAACTACTTTGAGTAATAAATCTCCGGCATCTTCACAAATGATACCAAAATCAATATCACCATCATTATATAAAAAGTCTTCGTCAATATAATTCCCCCCTATAGAGCGAAGTACTTGAAGAGCAATTGTTGCCGCCTCTTCCAAAGCCTCCCGTTGAAACAACAGAGTGGCTTTAGCCAAATATCCATCTACTTTATCAGATATCTCATTCCAGTCTAGCTCAGGTTCATAATATCGTCCTTTCTTAGAGTACTTTCTATATGAAGAATTAAAGCAACTCTCTATTTCATTTCGATAGTCCACCTTTTTCGCCGGTCTTTTCGGCAAAAAAGCCTCAACCAAAGCTGACTTAAAATCAGAATGTGAAGCAGCATATTTCAGAATAAAATCGGATAACTTGTCCGATTCCGCAAACAAAAGGATTTGTTCTATTTCTTTATCCTTCACAATTTGGGGCATACTCTTTCCCAACAACCCCAACTGTGTATTTGCTTCCTTAGCTGACAAGAAACGACCGGCTTTGCCTCGACTGTCACGAATTGCCAGAAGCGTAGCTATCACATGTTTACAAATATTTCCATCGTAGGGACAATCACACTCCCAAGCAACAATCTCATTCCCTTCCATCGATACAGTTACCTCATAATTCTCCGTACCGCAAACTGTTGCAATCCATTCACCCGTAGATTCCTCTTCGATTTCTAACACAGCGCCGGATTCATAATAGTCTTCACCACGCACCAAAATCTGCGGAAGAACATACTTTTCAAAGTTAGATATTGTTATCATAAAATATTGACTCTAGTTATTGTTATTATCAAAATCAGCCATCTCTCGTTACCCGATTATATACCCCTCTTGCTCATATCCCTTCCCATATCTATGGATCATCTCAACAAGAGGCAACAATCGTTCATCCATAATATCCATAAATTTATACCGGGCATACTGCACATCATAAAGCTTACGATTACCATTCTTCAGCCGTTCCTCTACATCTGCCGGGATAAAAAACTCAGAACGTTCTCTCAGAAAAGCGTAAAACTCTCTCTGAAAAATGTCAATCCCTGCCAGGTCAAAGTCACCAAAATGAATATAACGATTAGGAATCATCTGCAACCAAGTACGCAAATCTGTTGATTGAGGGTAACGGGACACAAAAAGAACTTTCAAGTCATCAAATAAATATTGCTGCCCACGAATCCGCTGAAAATTCTCTCCATTTTCCATTCCTACCACAACCACATCATCGGGAATTCGAAAGTGCTCATAATCTTCTATAAAAATAGAAGTACCCTGCACAGGCTCAATCACTAACGGCTCCTCACACAAAGTTGCCTCTATCGGACTATAACTATTTACGAGAAACCCTTTAAACCCACGAGTTTTCCGAACTTTAGAATTGCCTGCCATCGCCACCTGCTCCGCACGAGATACCGCCTCCTGACGAGACATCATCTCAATCCACTCCTCCAAACTCCCGCTTATGGAATAACGTTGGGCCAGAAAAGTGCGACATCCTTCCACATCACATATCCGATAACTGCCACGCCTCCCATAAGAACTTTGCACCAAAACACCTTCTTCCAATAGTTCTTCTGCCAGTGATGCAGGAAACGAGGAATACCCCACCGATTCACCGTTCAACATCCGCGCAACTTTACGCGCCGCAGCCACGGTCATGACATATTCTTTTCCATTTCTCATGCCTTACTATATTTTAGCAAAGGCACCACCTGCGTATTAGAATGCCCATCTTTATTCAATAAATAAGTATATTTATAATCCTCCACATTATACGTAGTAGGCGAACTGTTCACCAACAGGATATTCCGGCAATTGGCAAAGTCCAGAATTCCTTTCACGTTGTTGGGATGCAATTTACCTATCTCATCCATCATGCAGTGTATCTTGAAGTCACCGAATTTACGGGATGCCTTTTCTTTGAACACATTGATAAGCATAATATTTACCATAGCCTTCACCAGAATATCCGTTCCATCAGAACCCACGTTGGCAATCTTTTCCACCCATCCCGTATCATTATCATTCTCCTTAACCCGAAACTCCAGTTTGAAAGTATCCGCCAAAGCCAATTGTTTTCTGCCCGGATCGTCCAATAAATGTTTCATGAACGACAACAGATAACGTACCGCTGTCGCATTGACATCTTCACGGGAAGCCTGCGAGAATAAATCCGCTTCTCCCATATTATTTTGGTTCTCATCACTGAATTTCTTTATCTCCAGTAACAACTGCATCAGCTTGTCACTACTTGGCAAGGGACGGAGAGATATTTCCCTTATCACCCCGGCAAAGTTCCGCTCTATAAAATCATCGTTGATATCACCAATGGTTTTACGAATTTCACTCTCATTCCGGGTCAAGTCTCCCACCTCCTTCGATATACGCCGGATGATATCAGTGTATCGTCCACTGATATGCTTCTGATAATCAGAAATTTTATCATTATCTACAAACTCGCATAAGTTTGAAGCAAAGTCATAGTAATCCTGTTCGCCAATCAGTTCAGTACGAAAATGAAATGTATTCTTCGCAGAAAAATAACCTTTGAATTGCATCACGGCTTTCTTGAAATCTTCCGTCTTTCTGATAAAAGAGACTATGAGCGACTTAAGTTCCTTCACAAGAGTATCACAGTTTTTCCTGGTAGGCTTCTCTCCCACTTCCATCGCTCCGGCCGGACAAAAAGTTTCATCATTCAAAAAGGCATCTGCTTCTGCTAATCCGGTTTCCAGCATTTGCAATTCCTGCTTTAGCTTTTCCAGCGCACTATTTATTTCTTTCAGCCCGTTTTGTTGTTTCTCCCGTCGTAGTGCAAACCGCTCGTCCAAAGCCGAAAGTTTGGCCTCATATTCTTTCTTCCGACTACGCATGGCAGGTTCTTTATCAAAGAGTTCTTGCTTATCCTTTTCATAATAAGCCACCTGATTGCGATGCTCGCTGATATACCTCAATTCTTCCCTGATCTCTGCCAACCTCTCATCATATTTACGAATGGTTGCCACATCAGCTCCCTTGCCATTCAGTTCAGCATCCTGTGCCTGCCGGAGTTCTCTCTTCTGATCTTCAATCAATTGCTTATGACGATTCATCTCCTGCCGAACTTCGTTAACATAACGGTCCAATTCAAGCTGAAGCTCTGTCTTAGCATCTTTATAGTTCTTCTGACAAGCCTTCAACTGTTTCTCACGCTCAGACAGATATTTCTTCTTCTCTTCATCCGCCAGATAGAACCGATGAGCAATCTCATTCAGACTAGCCTGAAATTCTTCCATCTGTACTCTTTTCCACTCTTCTTCCTTCGTTTTCCAAGTGACATGATCCGCTTGCAGATTCTTTAGCTTATAAGGAATTTGCCCCCGCTCAGCTTCCATCAGATGTTGTTGCTCGGCCATTTCCCTAATTTGTTTGGAGTACTTCTTCTCCAGGAGACTTATATTTTCATTCAATTCCTCGGCCAATCGTGTCAGTCGGTTGCAATGTTCTTGATAAACGATCTGCTTCGCTGCCCGCTCTTGTTTCATCTCTTCGGGAGTACGGATGCTTCGATCAATGGCCGACAAGTTCAATGAAACGCCGAATAAAGTCCCGGCATCATCCGTCAAACGGGGATTCAATTCATGATTGTACAACACCGACTCCTCATCCGCCACCTTGCCTATCGTTTCTTGCCAACCGGGATTATGCTGTTCCAGCCAATCGCAAAAAGAACCTTTCCGCTTCTCTATCAATGCGTCCAGTGCCTGCAACTGTCCTTCAACATCCGCCTTTTCCCTACGCACTGCATCCATGCTTCTCTGAGCCGCCATCTCCAGTTCTTTGCGTTTTAGCTCACATTCATTCCTCCGTTGACCGATATCCATTTGCTGCCGGCGTATCTGCAAATCCAGCTCCTTATCCCTTCTGCACAATTCATCAATGCCAGCTTCACAATCTGAAATTTCTTTCTTATAGTGTTCTTCATGAAGCATTTTCTGCTGCTTCAATTTCATCTGCATCTCCTCGCCACGCAGTTGCGCCAATCGTTGCTCCACCGTTTGCAGCTTTTCCTCAGACGCCGTCCGCACTTTATCCTCTTCAGCGCGAGATTGTGCCATAGCTTTCTCCTGACGTTCGGCAACAGATGATCTTTTTTCAAGAATCTGAGTCTGCTTATTATTTTCGAACAAACTCAAATCGGCATCCAGATTCTTAAACAACGAACTGTATTTGGACAGCACATCCTGATAGGCCCGTGTCAGTTCTTCCTTCATGGTCGAGATACGTGCCAATTCTCCGTTTTGTAATCCCTCCTGTGCCACCCGCTTTATGATTTCCTCTATGTTGATTTGCTCATAATGGAGTCGTTTTTCATGCACCTGCTTCAACAACGTCTCAATGCCACCTTTGCCACTAACCAGAGTATCTCTTTCCTTATTATATTTCTCTCTCAATTCATCAATCAGCCGGATAGACCGCTCACGCTCAACCTCCGTTTTATTTATTTTCTCTCTGATATGAGGGATTTCCTGCAACGCCCGTTTCTCTGCATAGTTCAACTCGGCACGCTCCTCATCTATCTGTTTGTGGGAATAAATCAGGTCACGATACGAATTTATCACTTTATCCGCTATCTTCCGCACGGGAATCTCGCCATTCTTGTTTTTGGTAAACCAGAGCATCACGTCATTATACTCCTGCTCAAACTCTTTAATCTGGCTTCGATAAAAACTCAAGTCAACAAAAACCTCTTCATCAGTCATGGAACGGATAATGGTATCTTTTATAAAATCGGCATCCAGCTTAGAGTTGAGGAAGACGTTCTGTATGGTACGCGGAATATTCTGGTACTTGGCACTTTCCACGATGGCGAATTTCCGGTAAGGAGTCATGTCCTGCTTACGGTTGTTGCCGAAGATAATGTCACGATACATCTCGTAGACGGTGATTTGCGAGGTAATCTGGCGTTTTCCACCGATACGTTCGCGGATACGCCCCCACTCCGGATACACCTCATTATGTTCATTGATGAACCAATCCCTCTCAAACGAAGCATCTACAAAACGGAAAGCCACTCTCCCCTGCGATTTGGCAGCCACCACACAGTAGGCTCCATTCTCACGCATCACTTCATAGATGATGTAAGAATTGGAATATGGGAAGTAGAATGCATCAAAACTCTTCTTCTCCTTGGGGATGCCGAGCTTAAGTTTATCGGCATTGTAGAAAAACAACAAAGCACGGAGCAATGTACTCTTCCCCACTCCCTGCGTACCAATGAAATGTACATTGCCATCCAGTTTCACCTCTGCATAAGGAATATGGGCACTGTTTAGAAAAATAATCTTATTCAGGTATCTCATCTTGCACCTCCTCCGATATAGTGATACAGTCAATCAATTCTTCCATATAATGAAAAGCAGTCAACACTTTGTATGTCCCGTCCACTTCATTTTCTTTTTCTATAAATCCCATCTTTTCCAGTTCATTAATCAGTTTAGCCACTACTTCCTCATGCTTCTTTTTGTCGGAGAACAGTTTGGAAGCTTTCTCCTTCAACTCCATATCACAACCGATCTGAATTTCAATATCAGCCGCACGAAACAGGAATCCGGGACCGAAAACCGAATGATAGGTTTTCAAGAAACTCATATAATCAATCCATTTCAAGGCAGCCTCCAATTTGCGCTCCAAATCCACTTTCGCCTCTTTGCGCGTAAAGTGATAGTAACCGTCTCCCCCTTCCAGATAAAGTCCGATTCCCTGATAGTATTCGTAATAATCGGGTAAGTCTTCTTCAATAGCATCATAATAACGCTTCACCTGAGTGGAAATACTGTTCGAGGAAATAAACCCTCCTTTACTAAGTATATTGAAAATCTCTTCAGTATATTTCATATTCAAAAAGTTTTATTTGGCGTAAATCAAAGGATATTCCACATTGCCCGAGCACTCATAGCTTTCCGTAAAATTGAGTTCATCAGCATATTGGGAAGCCAATTGACAAAAATAAATCAGTTTATCTCCGCGAGGTACTTCCTTGCGGAAGCGATAGTTCATCACGAAACCAAACAGATGCATCCCGGAGGCCGTAAAAGCGTTGTACACTTCTCGCAAGTTTACTGCGTCAATCCGTTGCGACTGATTATCCAGATACCCTTCGGGGATAGCTTCAGCCAGATTTTTCGGACCATACTTCCTGTTCTTTTGCTGTGCTGCCAACTTCCTGACGGCTTGAAAAGCCTCATCCGAAGTTCGCAGATAATCTATCGACAATTTTATGCGGTAGTTCGTCTGAGGTTCCATCCATAACGGATGACGTTGCGAAACAACTTGCCGGATAGTCGTGTTCTCTTCCAACAGGAACTGGTCTTTCAGATACTTCAGTTTCCTTATCTTTTCAAAGATACGGTTCTGATAGTCTATCAGGTTCAGGTAATGGACAATCTGCCGGTGAATTTCGAGCAGATTATGATAAGAATCGTTCAATTGCAGCTTGACGTCGCTCACCACATTCCGCATTTGCACATCCATGGCTACGCGGAAAAAGACCGGTTGCTGGTTATCAATCAGCTCCTCACTTTTAGTTATCAGCAAAGAGATGTTCTTAAGTTTTTCACTTAACCTCATCAACTTCGCCTTTTTTATTTGGTAGTTGGGTTCATTCTTATAAGTATTATCCATGTTCCTTTTCAGGTCCATTACATTGCGGACAGTGGTAAGGGCAATGTTTTTCAGGCAGCGTTTCACTTCGCGTTGATAATTATACTTGCGCTTTTCATTACTCTCTTTCAGGTAATAATCTATATTTTCATTGAGGCGGGTAAGATAGTCCTGTACAAAAGACACGTTGATTTCTTCATTCACTTCCAACACGTCTTCAAAGAACTTCAGATAGAGATCTTCCATTTCAAGAAAGTCACCCGTGTCACGTATTACACCGTAGTCTATCAGATAACGGATACGCTCTTCTTTATACTCTGTCATCTCAAGCGCATAATCATAGCGAAACGAAAGCGACTTCCGCTTGGCAAACATTTCTTTCAGTAGTTCTTTCTCGCGTTCAAGACTCTTCACTAATTCTTCTATGGAACGAAAAGTACTCATTGTCCTTACATTTTTATTTCCCGTAAAAATAGACTATATCCTCCAATCCCACAATATTCTAAAAAACTTTTGTTCAATAAAACCACCTTTTCCAGCCAAAGTGAACAATAAAAACAGAAGCCGCATTTCAGCAAACAAAATTTTATCCATACCTTTACAGAGTTCTAATGCGCATATACATACTAAATAGGATTTTGATATGAAGAAACTGGTTAGCATGCATTTTATAGGAATATTGGCATTAGCCATATTGTGTAGCGGATGTAGCACCAACCGCATGGCGGCGGGTGACCCGGGCGCCGTATTGGCGGGAGCCGCCATCGGAGGCAATGTAGGAGGCGCCATCGGCGGACTGATAGGCGAAAACAACCGAGGATGGAGAGGAGGTTACCGTGGCTCTGCCATCGGCACCATTGTGGGAACCATTGCCGGAGCCGCCATTGCCAATGCCGCCACCGCCCCCAAACAAACGGAAGAATACAGCTACCGGGTAGAGAGAACCCAGCCCACCTATAATCCCCGACCGGAAGCGCGCCCCTCCGCCATCAACAACCTGAAGATACGCAATATACGTTTCATTGACGATAGCCGCGACCACGTAATCAATGCGGGTGAGAATTGCAAAGTCATCTTCGAAATTATGAACGAGGGAAACAGGACCGCTTTCAACGCGGTGCCGGTAGTGGCGGAAGTCACGGGCATGAAGCACATCTATATCTCGCCATCCGTCATGATAGAACAAATCGCTCCCCGCGAAGGCGTGAAATACACCGCCAACATCAGCGCCGGAGAACGGATAAAGACGGGAGAAGTCATCTTCCGCATTGCCGTAGCCGACGAAAACGGAGAGGAATATGACTGGCAAGAGTTTTCATTGCCCACCCAACGATGAACAATCTCTCATTAAAACAATAAAATCATGGCCGACAACTATTTAGAAAAGCAATACGAAGCATACGAAGCAAGAAAAGCCGCTTGGGAAAAAGAACGCAAATACGGGAAGAAGCCCTCCCCTGCCAAGCGCCCGAAAACGGAGGAAAAGTCAAAAGGGAGTGAAGAAACACCCCCTATCACGTCCCATCCGGAAAGTACTATTTAAACCCCGGAGGCGGCAAATGCATTCCCGCCATTGTCAATCCATTTTCCTTGGCATACCGGAGGAAGTGTTTACGCGACTTCACCGCCGCATCCTTATCCATATCGTAGGAGGCACAGATTTCGGGATGTTCCAATTGAAGAGCGGCTCCGTGAATCAAATCGGCTATCACCAATAGCTTGCCCGCCTGATAAACCGTATGGCCGGGAGTGTGCCCTTCCGCATTCATGGTAACCACATTCCCCGGCAAGGTTTCACCAAATTCAAACAGGTGCAAACGGTCCTTATAAGCGTTCATGGTCTTCACCACTTGCGCATTCCTATCGGAAGGCATCTTGAGCCAGGCATCATACTCCGCTTTCGATGCATACACCTCGGCATTAGGGAAGACAATGCTATCTCCCTTCATCATCCCTCCGATGTGGTCGCCGTGAAAGTGGGTGAGATACAGGTACTTGATGTCAGCCGGATTCATGCCCAAAGAGGCAAGCCCAGGCAATAAGCGGCTATCCGGCGCTCCCATTCCCGTATCAAACAAAATCCGGACACCATCCGTTTCTACCAGAAAAGTGCTCATGGACGAAGGTATCCCATCCGCCAACTTCAAGCTATCTATCAGTGCATCACTGGCATCGGCGAAAAGCGTCCTCTCCATAAGACGTTCTTTTGCATTATCCTGTATCCAAGTGACCTTCACTCCATCCAGTTGTAGGGTTTTCAAACCGTCACATGTCATAGTTATACTATCCATACTTGCTTCCTCATTAGTTTGTTTCTTTGCACCGCCGCCACAACCTACCAGCAACAATGCAATTGATGCAACAACCCAATATTTCCATGTTTTGTTCTTCATTGGTCTACTAATTTTTTAGTTCATGAATAATAGTTTTGATTATGCCGACTCGGCACAAGGATGCGTAAACCAGAAACGGCTACCGACGCCTACCTCAGACTCAAGCCCGATAGTGCCGCCAAGATGCTCGATAATACTCCGGCAGATGGACAATCCCAGACCGGTGCCTTTGGAAAAAGTATTAAGTTTCACAAAGCGGTCGAACACCTGCCCCACCGCATCCGGAGCGATGCCGATACCCGTATCTGTTACGGAGAATTCTATCTCATTGGTATCCTCCTTAAAGTGATACTCGAGAGTGATTTGCCCTTCGCTCGTAAACTTAAGGGCGTTATTGATAAAGTTGGTGACAACCTGCATCAAACGCTTCTTATCTGTATAAATACGATAATCGGGCAAATTAGAAGCCAGCAATACGGGCACGGGCTTATCTTCCTTGATTTCATAACCGCGAAGTATGTCTTCACAAAAGTCTTTGATGTTCAGATACCCCATATTAAAGTCAAGCGTCCCCGCCTCTATCTTCGACAAATCCAGAATATCGGATATCAATTGCAAGAGCAACTCTGTGTTCTCCTGCATGATTTCAATATACCCCTGACGTTCTTCTTTATCCTCCTCCTCAACGAGCATACTTGCAAAACCGACAATCGCATTCAACGGAGTACGGATTTCATGACTCATATTGGCCAGGAAAGCCGACTTCAGGCGGTCCAGATTCTCCGCCTTCTCCTTGGCTATCCTTAATTCTTCTTCTATCTTTTTCTGATGGTCGATGTCGACACTGGTGATGACGTGCGCCATCTGTCCGTCTATCCAGGGGAATGCAGCACTAAACACGCGAAACCAGCATTTGTCAAACGGGCGTTGATAGTCCCAGGAGTAAACCCTGGTGGGCTGACCGCTTTCATCAATCAGGTGTCTTTTAGGACAGAACTCACACTCGCCCGTTTTATCGGTGTAGAGGGCTTGCCAGCACTTCTTCCCTTCGAAATGCCTGATGCCGCCATACGGGGCGGCCATAGATGCATTGGCATATAGCATGTCATGAGAATCGAAAGAGTTCACATAAATATCCACTCCCATATTGTTCATAATGCTACCCAGCGTGTTGCTTGCCCGCACTTCTCTTTCCTTATATTCCCTGACCGCTATTTCCTTGGAGAGCGAGCCCAATATCAGATGAATCATCTGGAGCTCGTCTTCGGCGAAAGGTATCGAGACTTCTTCCCTATCCGCAAACCCGATAAATCCGATAATCTTGCCTTCGGAATCTTCAAATTGCCTGATTAACAAAGAATCCACTCCATAAAAATCCAAAATATCAATATCAGATAAAGAAATATTCTCACCCTTACTGGCATAGAAAGGTCTCTTTTTAGCCTCTATACGACCAGAATGTTGTGTAGTCATCTCTCCCATTTCAAAACGAGACCTCAGAATATTGTCTTCATTTCCAATGGTTTCCTTCAAAAAGAAATAGCGGAAGCCATCCGTTTGATAAACAAACCCTTTCTTGAATCCATAGTAATTACAAATGTCTATCAACGACTTCGTGATTTTCCTTTCAATAGATTCATGGCCATTCAACCGTTCTAAAAACTGAAGTAGAAATACACTTAAACTTTCCTTGCTTTTGGTCATATAGTCTTTAGTTCCTTAAGTTTAGACTACTCGGAACGAATTCTCGTTTTTTCCTCCAAGCATTCAAGCCGCTAATATACAAACTTTTAAAGACAATAGAGAATTTTCATCAAGTTTTTAAATATTAAATATTTTCCTTTTCACACAAAGCAAGATAAAGGGAAAACTATTTTATTTTACAAGTACATCAAAAGCATATACAACTTTCAATCATAGTTTTCGTAACGCGAACGCAACTTTGCCGGACTTTTGGGTGACGGCTCCGGCTTCCCGGAACCCGACTTCTTTTGCCCGGATTGCTGGACAGGTCGAGGTCTTTCGGGACGGTTATTATTCCGCTTGGGCTTTTCGGCAGATACCACCGCCTTTTGAGTGCTTCCGGTTGGTTCGACCGGTCTCTTTCTGTCCTCCCGCCTCCTATTATTCTGAGATTTTCCTCCCTGAGTGCGGCCTTGCGATTTCGATGCAACGTTTTGGGTAGAAGAAGTAGTAGGAGAAGCGGCAGGCTCTCCCAAAGAAGGCAAATTGTGCTTTTGTTGCACCAGCTTTATACCCGTAAGTTTCTCTATCTCACGTAGCATGGGGGCTTCTTCGCTTGAGCAAAAAGCAATGGCACGTCCTTCGCAACCCGCACGTCCCGTACGTCCGATACGGTGCACGTAGGTCTCCGGAACGTCGGGCAAATCAAAATTGAGAACCAGGTCCAGACCTTTTATATCGATGCCCCGGGCAGCAATATCCGTAGCAATAATCACATTGGAGCGCCCTTCCTTAAAGTTGCTCAACGCACGTTGGCGGGCATTCTGTGACTTGTCTCCATGTATACTTTCGCAAGCAATGCCACGACGAGACAGGTAGCGGGCAATGTTATCCGCCCCATGCTTGGTACGGGAGAAAACCAGCACCTGATGGCCTGCCTCTCCGAGCAACAATTGAGCCAACAATTCTTTCTTCTGAGGTTTTTCTACCCGGTAGACGGACTGGCTGATAATCTCCACAACACTGGATGCCGGAGTTACTTCCACACGCGCCGGATTGTGCAACAAACTCTTGGCAAGACGGTCGATGCTATCGGGCATGGTGGCCGAGAAGAAAAGGGTTTGCTTCTTGGGCGGGAGCTTGGGCAAGAGGCGTTTGACGTCATGGATAAATCCCATGTCGAGCATACGGTCGGCCTCATCAAGAACAAAGTGGCGAACATCGTCGAGGCGGATAAAGCCTTGCGACATCAGGTCGAGCAAACGTCCGGGAGTAGCCGTCAGGATGTCCGTCCCGGCACGAAGTTCATCGGTTTGCGACTTTTGTTTCACTCCGCCGAAGATAACCGTGTGGCGCAAGGTCGTATAGCGTGTATAGTCCGCCAACGATTCATCAATCTGAATCGCCAACTCCCGGGTTGGAGTCAGGATAAGCGCACGGATGCTACGCGGGGCACCTTTGCGTTGGGGCACAGGGGCGGCAAGCAATTGCTCGATGATGGGTACGGCGAAAGCGGCGGTTTTGCCGGTTCCGGTTTGCGCCAGTCCCAACAAATCACGGCCGGTCAGGGCTTCGGGTATAGCTTGTTCTTGGATTAGTGTAGGGGTAGAATAGTTTTTTTCGAGGAGCGCACGGCACACCGGCTCCGAAATATTCATCTGTTTAAATGTCATCATTTCTTTTTATTACGGCACAAAGGTACGATTTTACAGGGAATTATCACTATATTTGCATGAAAAAGGAATCATGAGAGTACATCACATCGCCATCTGGACCTTCCGCCTGGAAGAATTAAGGAACTTCTATATCCGGTATTTTAGCGGAAAAAGCAACGAAAAATACATCAATCCCAAGAAGGGTTTCGAATCATACTTCATCTACTTTGATGAAGGTCCGTCATTAGAATTAATGAGCCGCACGGACGTGCAAAACACTCTGATAGAAGAAAACAGGTTAGGTCTCACCCACTTCGCCCTTGCCTTTCAAAGCAAAGAAGATGTGCTCAAGACTACGGAACAACTCCGGGCAGACGGTTATACCATAGCCGGAGAACCGCGCACTTCAGGCGATGGTTATTTCGAAAGCGTCATTCTTGATCCTGACGGTAACCGCGTAGAATGTGTCTATCGGAAAGAAGAAACTTCGGAAGAACCCGACGCCCCAATTGAAACGGAACGGTTGCTACTACGGCCCTTCGTGGAGAGCGATGCAGAGGCTCTCTTTGCCTGTTGCCGAAACCCCAACATAGGAAACAATGCGGGTTGGCAACCTCACGCAAGCCTGGAGGAATCACGGGAAGTACTTCGTTCCGTATTCTTATCCCAGAAAGGGGTATGGGCCATTACCCTGAAAGACAACGAGCAATTGATTGGCTCCATCGGCATCATCGCCGACCCCAGACGCGAAAACCCGCAAGTACGTATGCTGGGATATTGGCTCGACGAGGCTCAATGGGGAAAAGGCTATATGACGGAGGCGGTAAAAGCGGTACTAAACTACGGTTTCGGCACGCTAAAACTAAGTCTTATCACCGCTAACTGTTACCCCCATAACGAGCGCTCTCAACAAGTATTGAAACGCCAGGGCTTTGTGCATGAGGGTACGCTTCATCAGGCCGAAGTGACTTATGACGGACATGTATACGACCATCAATGCTATTACCTGACAAATCCGGAATATCAAGAATAAGTCTATAAAAGGGAAAATAAGATTTACATACATACAGTCTTTTTTTAAGACATCATAAATTCAGTGTTACGAAACAATTGAAGTTAATTCTCACATTTTTATCCATTTGTGTGGGATTTCAAAATAATCGTGTAACTTTGCGAATGGGATTTTCTTTAAGATCTCCACTGGTAACGGACATACGTACGTGTTTTTATGACAAATAATATAGCTCAAAAAAAATGACTCTATGAAAAAACGATATTGGGTACTCAAAAGGGTATCCGTCATTTTAATTCTCTTTGTTCTATTCACCAAAATGCATGCGCAAAAAGTGCCGACGAACAATATCCCGAAATTGGAAATCAGTGCGGAAAAACTTCTGATCGCTTCCGCCATTTGTTTTTTCATCCTATATCCGTTGTTCCTCTATTTCAGGGAGTCCAAACGGAAACGTGCCACCCAAAGAGAATCAATCAGGGAAAAGGAATTGCTATCATTATTACTCGAAAAAAGCGATATCTATACCTGGAAATATGTGGAATCCACAAATACTTTCTCATGTGATAAAGAGTTCTTTGAGCATCTGGACATGCCTTTCCGAACTTTCACTTTACAAGAAATGACAGAAGCCATACACCCGGAAGACCGGACAGACGTCCTGGCTACTTTCTACCGCATAAAAACCCAGCCGGACTCCAAAACACATACTCAATGCCGATATAACTTTAATGGTAAAGGTTACATCTGGTATGAACTACGCTATGCCAATCCTACGGAAACAATGTCAGAATCCGCCTCCATCATAGGTCTGATTACCAATATACAGCACTTCAAAGATAAAGAAGAAGAGTTAATGAAGGCCAAAGACCTGGCGATAGAAGCAGAGCTTAAACAATCATTCCTTGCCAATATGAGTCATGAAATACGCACACCGCTCAATGCAATCGTAGGTTTCTCCAACCTACTGGTCAGTGAAGACGACTTGTCCGATGACGAGAAGGCGGACTTTATAAATACCATCAATAGCAATTGTGAACTTCTTCTAAAACTCATAAACGACATATTGGAATTATCCCGTATCGAGTCTGGCAAAATGGCTTTCTCCTTTTCAACTTGCAATCTGAATAGTTGGATTGATAATATGTACATGACTCATTCCCTATTGATACCCAAGGAGATTGAATTCATAAAGGAAGTGCCTGATGCCACCTTCTTCATCCATACGGATGTGAACCGGTTAAGTCAAATTATTACCAACTTCCTGAATAATGCCGCCAAATTCACCCAATCAGGGTATATCAAATTGGGATATGAAATTGATTTCTCGGAATACAAAATCTCCATCTATGTGGAAGATAGCGGAAAAGGCATTCCGAAAGAAGAACAACGGATGATATTCGAACGTTTCTACAAGCAGGACGAATTTGTTCAAGGCACCGGTCTGGGGCTTTCCATAAGTATGGTTATAGCAGAGAAGCTGGGTGGAAGAATCTCCGTTAGCTCCGAGGCTGGAAAGGGAAGCCGGTTCACCTTCACCCTGCCCTATCATAATGAAAGTGAGGAGTTTTTCTCCGTCGGATAACAAATATAATCATAGAACTATGAACGCATTAATCTTAAAAGACAAAGAGGTGTTTCCCACCGATGAAGTACTGGAAAACGTATTGAAGAACAGCTACCCGGCATTTGCCAGATTGCGCGATGAATTGACCGCCACCGATGTCCGCATCGAATGGAATTACTACAATGACGGAAAGGCCTGGATGGGTAAGATGCTATTCAAAAAGAAGAACCTGGGATGGTTACAAATATACGACGGCTATTGTACCACTTCCTGCTTCTTCATGGAAAGGCATCTCGAAGCGATAGACGGATTAGATATCACCGAAAGCATCAAAACAAACTTTTATCAGCAAAAGTCCAGTGGCAAGCTGACGCCAATGACGGTAAATATCCATACGGCGGAAGACATTGACGACACATTGAAGATGCTGGATTTCAAAAAGAAGCTGAAATAGGTGGTCAAAACGAACGGTGCCATGATACGCTTATTATAAGAAATGAGTATCTTTGCGCCATCATGTTGCACCGTTTCAAGACTTCCATAACAGATATTCCACTTCCGGAAAGGTTTACTTATCCTTTCTGCTACACTCCCCATCCATTATGCGTGATGGCGGCGGAAGAGGTGCAACACTATCTCAACCGGCAACATGAATGGAAAGAAGAACTAAGTCGGGGGAAGATGTTCGGAGTGCTGGTGGTGCAGACCGGAAATGGGGAAATTGGTTACCTGGCGGCGTTTTCGGGCATATTGGCGGGGAAGAACCAACACTCCTATTTCGTTCCGCCCGTATATGACTTGTTGCAACCGCAAGGCTTCTTCAAAGTCGAAGAGGAAAATATATCCGCCATCAACCGGCGCATCAAGCATTTGGAAGAGGACAAGGGATACACTTCTTTGTTGTCCGAACTCACCCGGACTCACCAACAAGCCCGAGAAGCACTGGACATAGCCAAACAACAATTAAAAGAAGCGAAAGAGAAAAGAGAATTGCGTAGAAAGGAAAACGGGTTCACAACCGAAGAAGAAGCCGCCCTGATACGCGAAAGCCAATTTCAAAAAGCGGAATACAAACGGCTGGAACGTTCCTGGAAAGAAAAGATAGCCGCTTTGCAAGTGGAAATCAATAACCGGGAAGAACAAATTCAAGAGTTGAAGGTGGAACGCAAAAGCCGTTCCGCCGCCCTGCAACAACAATTATTCGGGCAATTCAGAATGTTGAACTACCGGAAGGAGATGAAAACCTTGTGTGATATATTCAGCCAAACCGTGCACAAAACTCCTCCCGCCGGTGCCGGAGAATGTGCAGCCCCTAAATTGTTGCAACAAGCCTATCTGCATGGCTGGAAACCCATTGCTATGGCAGAGTTCTGGTGGGGCAACTCTCCCAAAGCCGAAATCCGCCATCATGGTTATTATTATCCCGCTTGTAAAGGTAAGTGCGAGCCTATCTTGCAACACATGCTTCAAGGGCTGGAAGTAGAAGAAAATCCTATGCTACGACTTCCAGAACAGGGCTACGGGAAATTAAAAATAGTCTATGAAGACGAATGGTTATTGGTAGTCAACAAGCCTTCCGGAATGCTCTCCGTGCCCGGTAAGGGTGAAAAGGAGTCCGTATATAGTCTGGCAAGGCAACTCTATCCGGAAGCCGACGGGCCGATGATTGTGCACCGGCTGGACATGGCTACATCGGGACTTTTAATCGTTGCCAAGAATAAAAAGGTGCATCAACACCTGCAAGCCCAGTTCAAGAATCATAGCATCCGAAAGAAGTATATAGCCCTGCTCGATGGCATCATTCCCCAAGACGAGGGAACCATCGAGCTTCCCATTTGCCCGGATCCGCTGGATCGTCCCCGGCAGGTGGTGAACATGGAGTATGGCAAACCCGCCATCACTCATTATCAGGTTCTTGAGCGGAGGGACAAATGCACACGCATAGCTTTTCATCCGCATACAGGGCGCACTCATCAGCTCCGTGTGCATGCCGCACATCCGTTAGGTCTGCATTGTCCCATCATAGGTGACGAGCTTTACGGGAGAAAGGATAAACGCCTCTACCTGCATGCCGAGTCCATCGAATTTACCCATCCCGCCGACGGACGGATTATCCGTATCACGGAAAAGGCTGACTTCTGACTATTATTTCTTCCAGTCTACACATCTTCCTTCCGATTAATCACAAACATATTTTACTGTTTTAAGATAAGAATCCTACTATTTGATTATCAATAGAGAAGAAGAGGGGTATAATGAAGATACGAGTGAATGGCAATGAAGTAACGACTGAAATAGGATGAGGTAACGAGTGAATAGGGATAAGGTAACGAGTGTTTTCGCAATCAGTTATATTTGTAATAAAATTTACATAGCTATATAAAATAAATAGTTATAATTGGATTTCATTCATTTGTCTGAATTTATCAACAACAGCACAAACTTTTATAACTTTCTGATTATCAATATTATTAAACCACGCCCTATTCAGTATACGACTGAACCCTATTGAGTATACGACTGAATGGCATTCACTATACGACTGAATTAGGTTCAGTATACGACTATTTTAGGAACATACATCATTTGTAAACAATATACACCACTACCCTGTTTTTTAGTTCAAACTTGTGCAGAAATGAGGCAAATGATAATCAGTACTATCTCCATTCTCCTCCTCCCGGGAGGAGGAGTACCCGTAGGGGGAGGTGGTAGGTAAAACAACAAAGTACCTATAAATAAGAACATTAAGAAATTTCTTTTCTCACCTACCACCCCGCCCTTTGGGCACCCCTCCTCCCAGGAGGAGGGGAATTGAGATAGTCCGTTTGATTCATAGCCGCTCAGAAAGTAGTTAAAGATAAGAGTCTCTTTCCTCAAAACAACTAAGGGTCAAAAAGCCTATATAAACTGACAAATAGCTTAGGAATTGAGCCTTTTCACACCCATCATATCCGGATTATATTGATTATTTTTGCAAACGGATAAATCTATCCAATCAAACACTATTAACCAACTAATGATTAAAACCATGAAATTCGTAATTTTAGCATGTAGTTTACTATTCTGTCTGTCCTCTTTCGCACAAGAGAATTTTCCTGACGGAACTCCTATTCCGGACTGGTTCAGACAAAACGAAATCGTAAACATTGAAACACTGGGTGGAAAGTACAAGATTACAGACTATAGCGTTGTGAATGACAGCACTCTGCTCCAAACAGAAAAGATACAGGCAGTCATCGACCAGGCTTCATCCAAAGGTGGTGGCGTGGTCATCATCCCGAAAGGTACTTACCTGAGCGGTGCGCTTTTCTTCAAACCGAAAACCCATCTTTATCTGGAAGAAGGAGCCGTACTGAAAGGTAGCGATGACATCAGCAATTTCCCCATTATCAATACCCGCATAGAAGGGCAATCACTGAAGTATTTCGCCGCACTGGTGAATGCTGACAAAGTCAACGGTTTCACCATCTCCGGTAAAGGCACAATCAACGGTAACGGTCTGCGCTACTGGAAATCTTTCTGGTTGCGCCGTTCTGTCATTCCTAAATGTACCAATATGGATGAGTTGCGCCCACGACTGGTGCACGTTTCCAATAGCGATGATGTACAGATTTCAGGAGTACGCCTCATCAATTCTCCGTTCTGGACAACGCATATTTATAAATGTAATAATGTGAAATTGCTGAATTTATACATCTTCTCTCCGGCGGCTCCGGTCAAGGCTCCCAGCACGGACGCTATTGATATTGATGTATGTAGCAATGTATTGGTTAAGAATTGCTATCTCTCGGTTAACGATGATGCCATTGCCCTGAAAGGTGGAAAAGGCCCGTGGGCTGATAAGGATTCCAATAACGGAAGCAACACTAATATTATTATAGAAGATTGTACGTACGGTTTCTGCCATAGTGCATTGACTTGTGGTAGCGAGTCTATTCATAACCGTAATATTATCCTCCGCCGTTGCACAATCAATCAGGCAAGCCGCTTGCTATGGTTGAAAATGCGTGCCGACACTCCTCAGAATTACGAGTATATTCTTGTTGAAGACATCAAAGGAAATGCCAAGAGCTTCCTCTACGTCAAGCCGTGGACACAGTTCTTTGACCTCAAAGACCGGAAGGATGTTCCGATGTCCTACTCAGACCACGTGACGATGCGTAATATTGACTTCGATTGCGATGTATTCTTCAACGTAAGTGCATCCGAACAATACAAATTATCGAATTTCAAGTTCGAGAATCTGAATATCAAGGCGAAGAATGGAGATTGCGATAAGTCGGTGATCTCATTGTTTGAATGGGATAATGTGAAGGTGAATCAATAAAGGATACGCGGACAACGCAGAATAAACGGACGAACACAGATTTTAGTTCATAATGAAAAATCCGTGTTCGTCCGTTTATTCCGCGTTGTCCGCGTATCTATATTATTCTACACGCTATTCAAAGCTACGCAACAACTTTATTTCTTCCGCCCAGAGCGTTTCATCCGGTGTTTCCAGAATGACAGGCATGTTATCGAAACGTTCGTCTTTCATAAAACGCTTGAAGAAATCAATTCCCAACAAGCCTTTCCCGATGCTATCATGGCGGTCTACATGGCTACCCAACTCTTTCTTCGTATCATTCAAGTGAATGCCCCGCAAATAATTGAAGCCAACTACCTCGTCGAACTCACGGAATACTTTATCATATTCCCCTACTATATCATAACCTGCCGAATAGGTGTGGCAAGTATCCAGGCATACCCCTACACGTGATTTATCTTCTACCCGGTCGATGATATGCTTCAATTGCCAAAACTCATTACCTACATTGCTACCCTGCCCTGCCGTATTTTCAATAACGGCCGTTACCCCTTTCGTTTTGCTCAATGTAATGTTGATGGACTCGGCAACCTTATCCAGACATTCCTCCACCGAAATCTTATTGAGATGGCTTCCCGGATGAAAGTTCAGGAGTTGCAAACCTAATTGCTCACAACGTTGCATCTCATCCAGAAATGCGGCACGGCTTTTCTCCAATCCTTCTTCTTCCGGATGCCCCAGATTGATCAGATAACTATCATGAGGCAGGATATAGCGGGCATCAAAAGAGAATTTCTCACAATTGCCCTTGAACTCGCGGATGCTTTCCTCCGTCAACGGTTTGGCTACCCATTGCCGTTGATTTTTTGTGAACAAGGCGAATGCATTCGCACCTATCTCATGGGCATTAACGGGAGCTATTTCCACTCCACCACTTGCACTCACGTGCGCTCCAATATATTTTTTCATATCTGTTCTTTATATGATGATTAAAAACGGAAGCAAGATAGAGAAAAATCCGAAGATAGCAAAATCAATTTAGAGTGCACACGTCCCTTCTCCGGCATAATCCTTTCCTGTTTTTCCATTATATTCGGGATGTCTTTCCAGCCAAACCACGGCATAAGAGCAGGTTGCCACCGGCGTCAATCCATTAGCCAAAGCATAGTCATAGGCCGCTTTTGCCAAAGCAGAGGCAATGCCTCTCCCGCTGATTTCATCGGGAACAATCGTATGGCGCACATCCAGCGCACCATCAGTGACATGATACATCAGACGGGCAGTTTCCCCATCCACCGTTGTCTGAAAAACTTTTTTCTCGGGATAATGTTCTATATTCATAATCTGTTTCCTTTATTGGGTGAATAAATAAATAACAAGACTCTCTATATTAAATAACAGATTTCAGTAACTTTGTATCGAACACTTCTAAAAAAAATCTTATGGACAATCATCTTCTCTCTCACGCCATCGCCCTCGCCACCGAGGCTCATAAAGGACAAAAAGATAAATACGGACAGGAGTACCTGCACCACCCCATCCGCGTCATGAATATGGGACGTGACCTGAAAGAAAAGATTGTCGGCATTCTCCACGATGTAGTGGAAGACACGGAATGGACGTGCGAAGACCTGAAGAAAGAGGGTTTCCCGGATGAAATCATCGAAGCCGTGCGGTGCGTCACCAAGCTATCCGATGAAGAAGACTACGAGGAATACATCGGAAGATGCGCCACCAATCCCCTCGCGATTGCCGTTAAGATTCACGATCTGACGGATAATATGGACGTCCGTCGTATGCCCTGCATAGGGGAAAAAGAAATCAGTAGATTGAAGAAATATCTGAAAGCCTATCACCGCTTGATGCCTTTCTATATGAATCATTGATAATATATGCGTTCGTTTTTCATGAAATGGTTACCTTTGCGGCATGAAACATGAACTAAAGGAAAATCAGGGAATACCGTCGTCCTTACTTTGGACACTCGCCATCATTTCAGGAGTAACGGTGGCTAATATATACTACAATCAACCCTTACTGAACCGTATCAGCCGCGATCTGAACATCAGCGAGTTCACCGCCAATCTGATAGCCATGTTCTCGCAGATAGGCTATGCGCTCGGATTGCTTTTCATCATTCCATTGGGCGACTTATACCGCCGGAGGAACATCATCCTTGTGAATATCTCCGTGCTGGTGGTCTCCCTGCTCACCATTGCCCTAGCTCCCAACATCCACCTGATACTTTTTGCCTCCCTGCTGACAGGTGCATGTTCCGTCATTCCGCAAGTGTTCATGCCCCTTGCGGCGCAATACTCCACCCCCGAAACCAAAGGGAAGAATGTGGGCATCATCCTTTCGGGATTGCTGACCGGTATTCTGGCTTCGCGCGTAGTGAGCGGCATCGTAGGCGAATACATGGGCTGGCGTTTCATCTACTTCGTTGCCGCCGGACTGATGATTGTCTGCCTCATCGTCATCATCAGGATACTTCCGGACCTCCCTTCCAACTTCCAGGGGACATACTTCGGCTTAATGAAATCCCTGTTCTCCTTAGTCAGGAAATACCCCCAGCTACGCATTTTTTCGCTACGTGCAGGTTTTTCATTCGGTTCCTTCCTCGCCATGTGGAGTTGTCTGGCTTTTAAGATGGAGCAAGCGCCTTTCTTTGCGGGAAACAATATCATAGGTATGTTGGGGCTTTGTGGCATAACCGGAGCACTGACGGCATCGTCCATCGGCAAATACATACACATTCTCGGAGTGAAACGGCTTACTTACATCGGTTGTACGCTGATTATCAGTGCATGGATCACCCTGTATGTGGGGCAATACAGCTATGTAGGCATCATAGCCGGTATATTATTGATAGATATAGGGATGCAATGCATTCAGCTTAGCAACCAGACAAGTGCATTCGCCCTTTGTCCGCAAGCCTCCAACCGCATCAATACGATTTTTATGACTACTTACTTCATCGGAGGTTCCACGGGGACTTTCCTTGCCGGAACTTCGTGGCAATATTTCGGTTGGACAGGAGTGATAGGGACAGGTATTTTACTGACAAGCTGCTCATTGGTTATCAATATCTTTGCTAAGAAATAGATTCTTTCAAGATTTCCCAGCCACATGCCTTGAGGTCGACGCATCCGTTTTTTCTGAAAGCGACACCTTCCTTTTCCAATAGTTCGCGCTGTTCCGGCCAGAAAGGTGCCAGTCGTCCCTGGCTGTTTACCACCCGGTGACAAGGGAGATTCCGCTCTTCGGAAGCATTGTGCATAGCCTGTCCCACCATGCGGGAACATTGGGGGCGGCCTACAAGATAGGCGATTTGCCCGTATGTCAGTACGCGCCCCGAAGGGATGGAGGCGACTACGCTATATACTTCATTTCGGAATGATACCTGATCCATAACGGCTGATTAAATAACTTCTTCGCACACCCGCATTTCCATACCTTTATATACAACCACAATCTTGTGCAACTGGGTGTTGCCGATGGCACGCTTCACCGTATCCGTATCGGCGTAGCGGTTGGCTTGGGCGATGGCTTCCTGACGGAGTTTTTCCACAAGGGTTTCGGGGTCTTTGTACTTGGCATATTTCAGCTCCACGATATAACTGTGCGTCATGTCGGAGTAGATGTCCAGCAACGGGCAGAGGAAGATATCGACATAGCCCGCTTGCGTGTCCTGTTCGGAGACGGGGCGGTAGAAGCGGTTCTGCGCGGTCATGGCAAGGGTGAAGCCATGAACAAAGAATTCGCCCTTCTGCTTATCGCGTTGCGAGGCATACGTCTTCAGGCAGTCGGCAATATAGCCGAAGTAGGCTTGCCAGTCGCCATCATAAGCGAGTTGGCTTGCCAGTTCACTCTTTTCATAGCTGCTGAAACTCAGGTCTGCATCGTTGTAAGTGTTTAAAAGATAGGTATAGAGTTGCTCCTGAACCACCAGATTGGGGATGGTCAGTTTGGTTTTTCCTCTATGCATTCCGCTGATGGTGAGCATACCGAAATAGTAGAGCAAGCTCACGAAGTTGTCGGGGTTGGTGATGCTGGAGGCGGGGAAGCCACTCTTCAGTTCACCGGTGATATAGCTCTGACTCACCAGCGTCTGAATGACGGAAGCATCGTGGGCAAACTCCTTGTCCTTGCGAATGAGCATGCGCAGTTTCTCGTAGTCGATGCGAATGTTATCTTCCACCATATTTTGTGGTGCCTTGCCACGCATTATATAATTTTTAACGAAGTAGAGCACCATGTTTGAATTATACATCGTGGTTTCACCGTAACACTCCTGTGCGAAGCAATAGTTGTCATACCACGGCTTCATGATTTCTATCAACTCGTCAACGGTGTGATTGAAGGGGCTGGTGGTTGAATAGTAGGTCAGCATTTCCCGCACTTCCTCTTCCGTGAATCCCATCATCTGGTTGAACTCCGGCGTGAGGGAATAGTTGGTTCCGATGTTGAATCCACTGGTGAGGTCGTCCATCGTCACGGGGCTTACACCGGTGATGAAGCAACGCTTGATGCTGGAGTAAGTTCCCGCTTTCACTTTGTTGAAGAAAGCACGCAAGTAACCTTCGCCATGCGTTTCGTTGGTATAGCGGTGCAGGCTTTCGGGGTCGGCGAGGATGGCGTTGGTGAAGTGGTCGTACTCGTCGATGAAGAGATACATATCCCGCCCGGCACGCTCGCACTCATGATAAAGGAAGTCGAACTGGTTGACAGCTCCTTCTATTGCGTCCAACTTTTTTTTAGTGCCTTGCGGCAGAAGGTCGGCATACACCTCACAGAAGAAGTCGAAACAGATTTGGCAATGCGCATCCAGTCCTTTGCGGTAATTGTTCAACTCGCCGGTGATGCCGGAGAAGTTGAGGTATAGCACCAGATAGCTGTTGCGGTCCGGTGTGGGATGCTGCCCGATGTAGAGGTCACCAAAGAGTGCCTCAAACTGGTCGCGGGTTCGCACGTCGTAGTAATGTTGCAGTAGGTTCAGCGTCAAGCTCTTGCCGAAGCGGCGGGGGCGGATGAAGAAGAAGAAGCGGTCCGCCTCCTCTATCATGGGGATGAAGCGGGTTTTATCCACATAATAATAATTGTCGAGGCGAATATCCGCAAAGTTCATCATGCCGTAAGGGAGACGTTTTCTGCCGGGTACTATGTATTTCATTGGGTCCATAATCTGTCCTCCTGCTATTTTAAAAAGTAATCCAATTTTCTATTTGAATATTCTCTATCCTATTAAGATGCTTCACATTTTCCGTGACCATAATACAATCAATAGTTTCTTTCATCCTTCCATTTACCGAGATGCTTTTCTATCATCTCATCAGTCCTGTTTTTGCGGGCATCTTTACCAGCAATAACAGAAGCGGTCAACCGGGTGGCTAATCGCAATTTTATATCATCATTCAGTGACTTTAGCATTTCCCAATAGGTTTCGGTCAGCTTTAATGTATTGTCCATAACGCTCTGTTTTTTAATGTAACAAAGATACAGGTTTATCCCCAATATACAACAAACCCGATATAAAATAGTTATTCATGCCAATCAGTAGTTGAAATTCATATTAACCTGATTAATTGCAGTTTGTTTTGGTTACCTTTGCGGCCGCAATATCAATCACTAAAAAAATGATAACAAGAGCAATGAATCCCTTCGCACTTAGAAGGGAGATGCAAAACGATATATTTGAAAATATAGTTCCTTACCTCAGAAGAAATTATGATTCAAAAATACGCAGGGCGATTATTAAAAGCCTTCATTTGCCGATGATATTTAATCCGATTCACTATTTCAGCAAGACAACAAATAATGATTGGTTTATATTCTATTATGCAATAACCAAAAAGTTGGCCGAGGATGCCGCGTGTATCGCTATATCCCAGGTGCAAACCGAAGAAGGAACTTATGTTTACGAATACATTATTGCCGGCGATCATAACATCTATATTTTCCCTCCTCATTTTTTCTCCCGCTATCATTCAAGGTTTTTAAAGGGTGCCGCGATTGGCAAACAAGAACTTATTAACCAATATATAAAGAATAATTATTTAGGCTTTATTCTTGCTTTAGGCTCAGGGCGGGATAAATGTGCACTAAGTTCTCAAGACGGATATGCAATCGGAGACGTTATTAGCTGGCAAGAACGTATTTTTATGTTCAAGACGTTTATCTCTAAAGATTTACTGAGAAAAGACCAAACGTTTGCGAAGTTATATGACCAACTTCAAGAGCAAAATCTGCTAAATTACATTGTAAGCTTAAAGAATCCCGATGATTTTTTATTGAAAGAATACAACCTTTATCTGAACGCAAAGTTATAAATGCAGAATGAAGAAGAGTCCGGTGACTGCTCCGAAGCTAAAAAATCTTTCGATCGCCTATAATTTGCAATCCGCCGGTATTGCATTTTGTCCTGACTTTATTGCATTTTGTCCCGATTACATTGCAATACACCCTTCTCAGACACTTCTGGGGTATGTGGAACAAAAAAGCACGGACGAACCGTGCTTTTTCCCAAATGCCATAATTATAAGTTTTTAAAGTGAATATATTGTTGCTCTATTATCTGTTCCGTCTCCTCCCGCCACTATTACTCCGGGCAGGTGAAACTTCCCGAAGGAGGAGGCTGAGCCTTGACTGTGCCGAAGTTAAACTTTGACGATGCCAATGTTAAACTTTGACCGCCTCAAAGCTTAACTTCGGGAAAAGGCTTATTCCGTGTCGGGAGAGGGAATGCCCCCCGATGTCAATCATTGAAAGCCGATGCTTTTCCAAATAATGTATTCGGAAGACCATCTGTTACCATTGGAGACTTTGGGGACGGCACTGCCATCCTCTTTCTTGTCGGCGTTCAGCACGAGGGCGCACTCGGCGGAATTAAATGCCTCTTCTCCGGAATGGAATTTGTTCTGAAAAACAGCTTCGTTTATTGTCTGCCGACATCATCTATATCAACGAAATCACCGGCTGCGGTGGCTTCTATCCGGGTAAGAGAGCTGCATCCCGTAACGATATAATAGCCGAACCGGGTGCACTTCGGTATTTTGAGCGTTTGCAGACTCGTACATCCCCAGAAAGCATTTTCGTCTATCGCCGTCACATTATCCGTCGCGAGTTCCGCCAATGAAGTACATTCATAAAATGCGCTTCCATCAATCCGGGTAACCTGCGAAAGATTCACCGCAGTCAGCGCAACGCAGTAGACAAAAGCATACTCTCCGATTACCCGCACGTCATCGGGCAACTTCACCTCCCGCAAGGCAGTGCAACCCCTAAAGGCGCGGTCGGGCAGTGTTGCCGGTGTTCCCCAGCCCGTCACTCCGGTGAGGTCGCATTTCGTGATTTGTGTATTATCGGCAAATGTACCTTTCGTACCGCCCATTCCCGCCTTGGCAAGGTCGCCCTTGAGCTTGATTTCGGTGACGCCTGCGTCGAAGATGGCTTGGATAGCGGCCTTTATCTCAGCGGTAGAGGCATACTGGTCCACATCGATAGGTTCGTCGGGTACTACGCTTTTCAGTGTTACTTCTGTCACGTATACGTTTCCCGCTTCTATTGTGATAGTGGGCAGGGCGGCTATATACTTTTTCCCTTTGTTATCGATGGCGGTTATCATCATCATCTCGGATATATAACAGGGCACGAGGGCAGTATAGAAAACATTATCCGATGAGGTAAGGGAGAGGTTTTCTATTTTCTCCATGGGTATTTTATTTAAATAGAAGTTGTAGTCGGGAGGAAGGGAGTACAGAAGCACGTCTGCCTCACGAGACAGGTTGCTCAGTTGCAGGCCGGTGATGGTTGTTCCGGCGGGTATTCCCTGTATGGTAAGTTTCAGCGCCGCCGTCAGGGGAAGGAAGCTGAAGCTGACGGTGGGTTCTCCCTGATAGGTGGCCTCGGCACAGATGGTGTGCTTTATGTTCTCCGGAGTTCCGTCGCTTGTGATGTCGGGGATGCGCAAACTTGCCGTTTCCGGCATCCCGGAGGCAGGGTCAGCCGAAACATTCGTGAGAGTAAAGTTCATGTCGGGCAAGCCGTGTTGGTAACAGGTGTACAGTTCATCGCCCGTTTCTGTTCCCGCAGGCAAATCCCCGGTGAATTCGGTGTTTTTGCCATCCGGGCTGAGTGAATTTGCTTCTTGTTCAAGGATGGATGACGTTTCTCTAGTCCTATTATAAAGGTATATCTTTTCGCCACTTGCCGCCCACTTCACTATGAGTTGTCCGTTGCCTTCCGTGTTGGTTTGGTCGTCGTATGTCAGGCGAGTATCTACTCCCGTACCGGACATGGCGGCGGTGACGGTTATCTGTTTTCCCGGGGCGTTGCCGTTATCGGGAGTTTCCATTGCCGGTTCGTCCTGGCTGCATCCTGCCGCCATTGTCAGGTAGAAGAGGATGGAGGGTATGATGATTTTCTTCATATAGCGCTTATTTTTCAATGGTGAGAATATCGTTGATAAGGTCTTCCAGGTCATTGCCGGATGCGGCGCGGCCATAGCCGGTGGAACGGGTGCGGCCGGTGCTACTGCCCCAAGGTCTTTGCGGCATGTCGCCCAGACTACTTGCCATAATTCCCTCGCTTTCCATCCGTATCACTTCGATGGCGGGGGCGGTGTACTTTTGCTTTTCTTTTGGTTTCATACTCGTTGTCTCCTGTCTTTTGTATAATGAATACTGAATTGTTTGCCACGAAATTACCGCACAGACGTATTCATGCCAAATAATATCAATTATCTTTCGTTCAATCGAACGAAAGATAATTTCTCATACGCTGAAAAGGTGGAAAATCAACGAAAGATAATTCAAATCATCGGCGATAATGTTATAAATGAGAATTTATCAGTTGACAGCCAATTAACACAAGAAAATTGTCCGTCTCGTTTCAATTGCCTATCTTTGGGGAATTTGAAAACAATTCAGTCAATACTGTCATGATTAACATCGTACCTATCTTAAAGAACAAGAAAGAATTCCTCGAACTTCTCCTTCTCGCAGACGAACAGGAATCCATGATTGACCTCTATCTGGAACGCGGAGAAATGTTCGCCCTCTACGACGGAGACTTAAAAGCCGCCTGTGTAATCACCGACGAAGGGAACGGAACCTACGAAATAAAGAACATTGCAACCTATCCGCATTATCAACGCAAAGGATATGGAACACGGTTAATAAAGTTTTTGCTGGAACACTACAAGGACCGTTATCAGACGATGTTAGTGGGCACGGGAGACAGTACCTATACCATACCGTTTTACGAACAGTGCGGCTTCACCTACTCCCACCGTATACCCGATTTCTTCATCAAGAACTACGACCATCCCATGTATGAGGACGGAAAACAATTGCGGGACATGGTTTATCTCAAAATCAGCAAGAATGGATAACAAAAATCTATATACCAATACCAAAAGAATAATATGGAATTTATCACATTGAGTCCGGATAACGTTATGAGCGAACATTTATGTTGCGCCATTTCTGATAAGAAGCATCAAACAGGTGTAAATGATAAGCGGAACTGGTTGGCAGAACGCGTCAAAGAAGGGCACGTCTTCCGCAAACTGGATGTACAAGGCAAGGTGTTTATCGAGTATGCCCCGCTGGAAAAGGCTTGGGTGCCTGTAACGGGGGATAACTATCTGTATATCTACTGCCTGTGGGTGGCAGGTAGCTACAAGGGAAAAGGATATGGAGAAGCTTTGTTGCAATCGTGCATTGACGATGCCAAGGCACAAGGAAAATCGGGTATCTGTGTGCTGTCTTCCAAAAAGAAGAAGCCTTTCTTGTCCGACAAGAAATTTATGCTGAAATATGGCTTCAAGGTAGTGGATGCCATTCATGACGAATACGAATTATTAGCCCTTTCCCTTGACAGCAGCCAACCGCAATTCACGACGGATGCACGGAAACAGATTATTGGAAACAAAGAACTGACTATATATTATGGTATGCAATGTCCGTACATCCCCAACTGCATCGAGCAGATTTATAATTATTGCGAGAATAATCAGATACCTTTGCGGTTGATAGAAGTCGATACACTGGAGAAAGCCAAGCAACTGCCTTGCATCTTCAATAATTGGGCGGTATTCTATAACGGAAAGTTCGAGACTGTGCATCTACTGAATGAAGGATTGCTAAAGAAATTGCTGCAATTGAAATAAGAATACATATTTATAAAACTCTAAAATCAAGAACAATTATGGAAATGAAATTTTGCCAGAGCTGCGGAATGCCGCTGACATCCAATGAAGTTTGCGGAACAAATGCTGACGGTAGCCTCAGCGCAGACTACTGTACTTACTGTTATCAGAATGGAAAGTTCACTCAGGACTGCACCATGGACGAAATGATAGAACACTGTGCTCAGTTTGTTGAGGAATTCAACAAAGACTCGGAACAGAAAGTGACTAAAGAAGAGGCAATTGCCATGATGAAGCAAGAGTTTCCGAAGCTGAAACGCTGGCAGAATTAATTGCCAACATCTTGCCACCGTATTGACAACATTTTGCCAATGCGATGGCAAGAAAAGACAAAAGAATAACCTGCCGAAGCATAAAAAAAGCCCGTAATAATGTCCCCCTTTACCAGGAAAAGCGTACTTTTACAACACAAATAAAAACGAATCCCGTTATGAAACAATTGACAGAAATGTCCGATGAAGAGTTAGGAACATTGTTTCCCATCATCTTGACTGAGCATAAGAAAGACTGGGCTAAATTATACGATCAGGAAGAAAGAATACTTTACGATATTATTGGCAAAAACATCTACCGCATTGGCCATATAGGAAGTACTGCCGTCGAACAACTAATCGCAAAGCCAACCATAGATATATTATTAGAAATCAATGGTGAAACCAACACCAACGAATTAATCAAAAGTCTAGAGAGCATAGGTTATATTTATTCTCCACAGCCTCAAAAACCTGCCCCGCACATGATGTTCATGAAAGGATATACCCTACAGGGGTTTCAGGGACAGGCTTATCATATCCACGTAAGATATGTCGGACATTGGGATGAGCCTGTTTTCTGCCACTACCTCCAAACTCACCCGGATGTAGCTCATGATTACGGAGAACTCAAGAAGAAATTAAAAGAGAAGTACGAGCATGACAGAGAGGCATATACGGAAGGGAAAACAGAGTTCATCAGACACATCGTTCAATTGGCAAAAATGCTACCCAAAGAGAAGAAAAGTGTATCTGCTGAAAAAGAAAAATACGGAAATGCTTATCTACCCTGGGAAGAAAAAGCTGATAACTACTTGACAACATTATACAATCAAGGAAAAACAATTGCGGAACTATCTGATATTTTCGAACGGGGAAAAGGGGCTATCCGCTCACGATTAAAACATTTGGAACTTATATGAAACACTCCCGCATCGAAAAGGAAAAGCAAACCGTAGAACAGATGATTCGCCTCTACTGCCGGAAGAAAGAGGGGAACGGAACACTGTGCCCGCAATGCAGGGAATTGTTGGAGTATGCGCAGACACGGCTTTCACGTTGTCCGTTCGGAGATGGGAAATCAACTTGTCGGATTTGTACCGTGCATTGCTATAAGCCGGAAATGAGAGAACGGATGAGAGTAGTGATGAGATGGGCAGGACCGAGAATGTTGTTCTATCATCCGGTGGCGGCTATCCGGCATTTGTGGCAGGAATATATTAGGAAGAAATAAGAAGGAGTATCAATTCATATCTGTGCAGAAATGAGTTTTCACCACAGAGTAACACAGAGTCTCACGGAGTTCTATTCTTTTGATTTCAAATTGATTAAACTCTGTGATACCCAGTGCTACTCTGTGGTGAATTAATTCATAACCCTACAGATATAAGTTAATCCCAATGGAGAAAAGGACACCTCAATTGAAATAATACAAGAACACTGCAATCCCCTCAAGCGCTTTCTTAGGCTGATCCTTTATTTCAATTGTAAACTTAATCTCTGCTTTCGCCACACCACGCAGATTTGCCAGCGAATGTAACTTCGCCACCAGACGCACGCTTTGTCCCGACAACACCGCCTGCCCGAACTTCATCTGCTCCATACCGTAATTAACCATCATCTTCAGGTTGTTTACCTCAATAATCTGGTTCCACAAATGCGGAAGCATAGACAAAGTGAGATAACCGTGCGCAATGGTAGTCTTGAAGTGACTTTCTGTTTTTGCACGTTCCGTGTCTACATGTATCCATTGATGGTCCAACGTAGCATCTGCAAACATATTGATGCGCTCTTGCGAAAGTTCTACATAATCAGAAACGCCAATCTGCTGGCCTACCAGCTTTTCAAATTCCTCGTACGAGTTGATAATTACTTTTTCCATTATTCTCTTTTTATATTTAATAGTTTCTACGGTTGATAATCCCAACCATAATCATTATGATAAATCATTAGTTTACTCATGCCTCCGTCAATCGTAATGTTCTCCCCATTGATAAAGGAGTTCCGTTCGTCACAAAGGAAAAGAACTGCACGGGCTATATCAGCCGGTTCTCCTACCCTTTGCGAGGGATGCTGCATGATGTCTCCTTCCGTATATGCCGGCACATAATCCTCTTCATGATAGCTTCCCGTATCAATCCAACCGGGAGCAATAGAATTCACACGGGCAACTCCCGAAAGACTGACCGCAAGCGCATGAGTCAGAGCCGTTATTCCACCTTTGGCTGCCGTATAACTTTCCGTATTGGCCTGCGACTGAAAAGCACGGGTAGAAGAAATATTCACAATAGCACCTGCACCACTGAAGTAGTCTTTAAAAGACAGAGCCAGGAAATAAGGAGCCACTACTCCCACACGTTGCACATACAGGAAGTCTTCATACGAACAGTTGCTCAATATACCTCCATTTGTCAGGCAAGCATTATTTATCAGACAGTCGATCTGATCTTCTATGGATAAGACAAAGTCTACAAAATCCCGCAGCGTCTGTTCCTCGGCAATATCTCCGACAAAGCCTGTAACCGAAAGCCCTCTTTCCGACATCTTTCCTTCCGCCTGTTCCACCGCCTCGGGTGTCTTATCAATGAAATACACCGTATATCCCGATTCCGCAAACATCTCGACAATGCAACGACCGATACCGGCAGCTCCACCTGTTACTACACATACTTTATTCATACGCTCTTTATTTTAAGTATGATGAACAAAACCCCGATAACGAAGGTTATTATTCGATTCATGGTTGTTTACTTTTAAATCGTGAAAACAGGTAACAAATATACTCCATATTCCAGCAAGTTACAAAAAGTCAAGTACCCTTTTTCTCATTCGGAAAGGTTTTCCTACTTTTGTAACAAACATTGTGAAACATGAAACTGAAAGATAAATTCACAGAACTGATGCATAATCAGGCTTTGAAGCGAAAACTATATGTCATCATATTCGAAGCTGACACACCTGCCGGGAAGCTATTCGACGTTACCCTGATCTGGTGCATATTGCTTAGCGTGGGACTTGTTATCCTGGAAAGCCTGCAAGGATTACCGGTATGGCTGAAAACTCCATTCATTGTTATGGAGTATTTACTGACCGCCTTCTTTACTTTCGAATATATCACCCGGTTGTATTGTTCGCCCAAACCTTCCAAATACGCTTTCAGTGCTTTCGGAATCATCGACTTGCTGGCTACACTGCCGCTTTATCTCGCTTTCCTGTTTCCCGGAGCACGCTATCTGCTTATTATACGGGCATTCCGCCTGATACGGATATTCCGCGTTTTCAAGTTATTCAATTTCTGGATGGAAGGGCAAATGCTACTGACAGCACTACGAGACAGTAGCAAGAAAATCGCAGTTTTCTTTATGTTTGTGGTGATTCTGGTGATATCTATCGGAACAGTGATGTACATGATTGAAGGAGGAAAACCCAATACACAGTTCAGCAATATTCCCAACAGTATTTATTGGGCCTGCGTCACCCTTACCACCGTAGGTTACGGAGATATAACTCCTGTCACCGCCTTGGGGAAATTCCTTTCGGGTTGTGTCATGCTGATAGGTTACACTATTATTGCAGTACCCACCGGCATAGTTTCCGTATCGCTGATGAAAAGACATGAAAAGAATGTAGCAAGAGAGTGCCCCAACTGTCACAGGCGAGGACACGAAGAAAGTGCACAGTTCTGTAAGTATTGCGGATCATCACTTGATAAAGCCTCTAAAGAATAGAAAGACTTTCATACTAAATCATATCGGTAAATAATAACGCATAGAAATATATAAAATGGAACAATTTTTTGTTACTCAAAGAGAATTTACCCTACGTCCCCGTACACGTGGCTTTCACCTGATAACGGATGAAATAATACGTAACCTGCCGCGTCTGCCGCAAGCCGGACTTTTACATCTGTTCATCAAGCATACCTCTGCCGGACTTAGCATCAATGAAAATGCTGATCCGGATGTCCAGACGGACATGGAAGCCATCTTCAACCACCTGGTGAAAGAACGGGAACCCTACTATATGCATACCTGTGAAGGAGATGACGACATGCCCGCCCATGCTAAATCGACTCTGACAGGTAATAGTCTCAGCATACCTATCACTGATGGTAGACTGAATATGGGTATCTGGCAAGGTATATACCTCTGTGAATTCCGCAATCATGGCGGTGGAAGAAAAATAGTAGCAACCGTCATCGGACAATAAAATATATGAAAACAAAGTTTCCGCAAAGTGGATGTCAACGAACAAAACGAACAGGCTTTCCGCTTCTACCGTAACAGGGGCTTTGAAGTAATAAGCCGGGATGAAACAGATGCACAAGGCAAGCCCTTTCCCATCCTGCACATGCAATTAACAAACTACTAATACAGTAATTATGAAACGAGCCATTATTATAGGAGCCACCTCCGGCATAGGAGAAGAAGTTGCCAAACTGCTAATTCAGCAAGGTTGGCACATCGGTATTGCCGGAAGACGGGAAGAAGCATTGGAGAAACTGCAAGCCACCGCCCCCGGGCAAATCGAAATCCAACGTCTGGACGTAACAGATCCAGATGCCCCTACCCTACTGGAGACACTTATCCGGAAGTTAGGTGGCATGGATTTGTTCTTCCTCAGCTCCGGCATAGGAAGTCAGAACCCAGACCTGAAACCGGAAATAGAACTAAATACCGCCCGTACCAACGTAGAAGGATTCACCCGCATGGTGACCGCCGCCTTCAATCACTTCAAAAACGAAGGAGGTGGGCATATCGCTGTCATCAGCTCCATTGCAGGCACCAAAGGATTGGGCATCGCCCCGGCCTATTCCGCAACGAAACGCTTCCAGAATACTTACATCGAAGCCTTGGCACAACTCTCCCGGATGCAACACTTGAATATCCATTTCACAGACATACGCCCGGGTTTCGTCGCTACCGACTTACTGAAAAGTGGCAAGTTCCCCATGCTTATGCAAGCCAATCAGGTAGCGAAGAGTATCGTCCATGCCTTGAACCGGAAAAAACGGGTCATTGTGATTGACGGTAGATACCGTGTAGTTGTCTTTTTCTGGCGAATGATCCCCCGGTGGTTATGGGAAAGATTGCCTATAAAGAACTAAGATTCGTTGTAAAGACACCATAGTTCTTGCCTCATTCCCGTAAATATTGTATATTCGACCTCGAACCAAACAAACTTTTGAAAATGAAAAAAAACTCAATACATATCCTGATAGTTACCTCAGTTGCTCTATGCGCCGGTGCCGCACTTCCATTTCTGTTTGGGCACAGCACGATAGATCCTGAACAGCAATCCGTTAAATCCGAAGTTCCCTATTGTGTCACCTCCCCTTCCGTACCGGATAAAATCACCTTTGCCGGACAGGAAATTGACCTGACACGCTACGATCATCGTGAACGCATGGACCGTGAACAAATGTCGTTCACCTATATGCACTCCACCACCATGCTCACCATCAAGCGTGCGAACCGCTTCTTTCCCATCATAGAACCCATATTGAAGGAAAACGGTGTACCCGACGATTTCAAATACCTCGCCGTAATAGAGAGTAACCTCAACACCCTTGCCCGTAGTCCGGCAGGAGCAGCCGGAATGTGGCAGTTCATGCAAACTACCGGACGCGAATTCGGCCTTGAAGTAAACCCCAATATCGACGAACGTTATCACGTGGAGAAAGCCACCCGTGCCGCATGCCAGTATCTGAAAGATGCCTACCAAAGATATGGTAACTGGCTTTGCGTAGCCGCTGCTTACAATGGTGGACAAGGCCGCATCTCCTCTGAACTGAAAAAACAGCTCGTAGATCAAGCCGTAGACCTTTGGCTTGTAGAAGAAACTTCCCGTTACATGTTCCGTCTGCTTGCCGCTAAAGCCGTCATCAGTAATCCGCAGCGCTATGGCTTTTTACTGAAACGGGAACATCTTTACCCTGTCATTCCCTATACAGAGATCAATGTAACAACAAGTATCGACAATCTGGCACAATTTGCTAAGAGTAAAGGTATTACCTACGCCCAACTGAAGGATGCCAACCCATGGCTGCGCGATAGTTCTTTACAAAACAAAAGCGGACGTACATACGTTCTTAAAATACCGACACAGGCGGGAATGCACTATGATCCGAAGAAGACTGTGCCGCATAATAGGGCATGGGTTATAAATTAAGTACTTTTCTTTTGTCTTGAGACAAAAGAAAAGATACCAAAAGAAAAACTCAAGGCTGCACTTCCGGAGCTACTCCGACACTGCCATTGCCTCTTTCTTTTTGGTATCTTTTTCTTTCGGGGCAAGCCGAAAGAAAAAGTACAGTAACTTAAAACACAGAAAGGAGCCAATATGACATTAGATTTCGATTTCGTACTCAGACTATTAGTAGCCGGCATCTTAGGTGCCATCATCGGCCTGGACAGAGAATACCGTGCCAAAGAAGCAGGATACCGTACTCACTTTTTAGTATCATTGGGCAGTGCCCTCATCATGATTGTTTCCCAATATGGCTTTCAGGACATTATCAAAGAAAACAGCGTCTCGCTGGACCCGAGTCGTGTAGCGGCCCAGGTAGTCAGCGGTATCGGTTTTATCGGTGCCGGTACCATCATATTACAAAAGCAAATAGTCAGAGGATTGACTACTGCTGCCGGAATATGGGCTACAGCAGGCATCGGTCTGGCGGTTGGAGCCGGAATGTATGTAATAAGTATAGCCGCTACCCTGCTCACTCTGGCAGGATTGGAACTGCTCAGCATCCTGTTCAAAAGTGTAGGGATGAAAAGCTCCATGATAACATTCTCTACCGGAAATAAGGATATCCTTAAGGAAGTATCCGATCGCTTTAACTCCCGAAATTATATGTTAGTCTCCTACAAAATGGAAAGATTAGGTTCCGGAGATACAGAAAGGTATATAGTGACTATGATTATCAAATCCAAGCGGAGTAATGACGAAGGACACATGCTGTCACTTATGCAGGAATGGCCGGATGTGACAGTAGAACAAATCGAATGATCTTGTTACTGCTTCTCTGTCATGTGTTTCCAGTAACGTATAGGCATATCTTGTTTATGCTTCCGCGGATTTAGCCGTTCTTTGATACAGATGGCTTTAAAGTATGTCTTCCAGAGTTGCTGAAAAAGTTTCTCGTCTTTATCCATCAGGCTTTCATCCAGCATACCTGTGACCAGATGTCGCTCGCATGAACCTTCTTCAAAAGTGACCTGACGTACTTCTTTCAAATCATAATAGAAACCATACGCCCGTTTTATGTCATATATCAGCCAGGGCTGATCGGCAAAACGATCCTTAAAATGATCGATAGCCAGTGGTAGAGCATTCTTTTCCGGCTCTACCGCAGCAAAGAAGGTGCCGTCGGCAGCTTTCTGAAAACGGATAAACTGGAGCATACGAAGACGTTCCCAATCCACCCGCTTCCACATACGCGAGAATTCCAGTACATCCGGATCGGCAAAATTGGTTTCAATGGAACGGGGAGCATCAATCGCCTTACGAATATAGCGAAACAAAAGCATCGGAGTTTCCTGTTCCTCCGCCAGCCAACATTGGGCGAGGCAAGACAGAGCACCGGAAGAGAGTTTCTTTTGCAAACCACGCCATACTCGCTTCGCCTTTTCTTCTTCGGTGATTACCGTGAAGACTTCATCATAAAATAAAGGTAATGGCTCTCCTTCCGGAGACAATGCATCAGGAAAAACACGACGGGAATAGGCTTCAAAAACAGAAGTCAGCAAACCCTCGAAAGTATTATCAAAAACAAATATATTCATGGAAAAAAACTCTCTTAGTCGCGGAAATCAAGCAACAACTGCCTTTCGTCCACTTTCTTCTTGTTCGGCTTCGTAATCAGCAAACTGCGCACTGCTTGCGGAGTCATTTCATTCACTGTCTTCATAGGGAGTTCATGGCAAGTAATAAAGTACTGCGCTTTTTTCATCACCACTCCTATCTTCTTTAACTCATAGAAACCTAACTTAGAAAAACGACGGGATGCCACGATCAATCTTGCCGACTTCACTCCTACCCCCGGAATACGCAATAACATCTCATAATCCGCCCGATTGATATCTACCGGAAACTGCTCCGGATGGCGTAAGGCCCACGACAGTTTAGGATCAATCTCCAAGTCCAGGTCAGGATATGCATCATCCACAATCTCTTCCACCTTAAACTGATAAAAGCGCATGAGCCAATCTGCCTGATACAGGCGATTTTCACGTACCAGCGGTGGTTGCTTCAGAGCCGGCAAACGCGTATCATACGTATTCACAGAGATATAACCGGAATAATAAACACGCCTCATTGTAGGTCCTTTGTAAAGAGCTGATGAAAGAAAAAGAATATCTTTGTCCGTTTCCGCTGTAGCCCCTACAATCATTTGTGTGCTCTGTCCGGCAGGAGCAAAACGTGGTGCATGACGGTGTTTTTTCCGTTCCTCCGAACTTTCCAGTACGCCTTGCTGAATATAGCGCATCGGTGCATATACACTCTTATGGTCTTTTTCCGGGGCAAGAAGTTTCAGATTCTCCTCTTTCGGTATTTCTACATTGACGCTGAGGCGGTCGGCATACAGCCCCGCTTCATTCACCAGTTCACGACTGGCTCCGGGAATACTTTTCAAATGGATATAGCCATTGAAACGATGCACTGTGCGCAAGTCTTTTGCCACGCGCACCAAGCGTTCCATGGTATAATCCGGACTCCGCACCACACCACTGCTCAGGAATAATCCTTCTATATAATTGCGGCGATAGAACTCCATCGTCAGATCTACCAACTCACTGACAGAAAGCGTAGCACGCGGCAAATCATTAGAGCGACGATTGATGCAATATGCACAGTCGTAAATGCAATAGTTCGTCAACATCACCTTCAGCAGTGAAATGCAACGTCCGTCCTCAGCAAAACTATGGCAAATGCCCCAACCACCGACAGTATTACCCAACATACCGGGTTTGTTGGAACGCACGGTACCGCTAGACGAGCATGAGACGTCATATTTGGCCGACTCCGCCAGTATTTTCAGTTTATTGAGGACGTTTTCATTCATATCCACTACACAACTTATAATTGGGTCAAAATTAGCAATTCGAAGAGAAGGAAACAAATAATGGGAAGTTAAATAATGAATAACTATTCAGAGTATCTTCATACCTGTAAAACCAAAAAAGACCGCTCTCATTGAGACGGTCTTTCAATTCTTTCAGTAAGCGTGCTTATTATTTAGCAGCTTCCAAAGATGCTTTGCGGAATGCTTTCATTGATTTTTCAATTTCCAAAGAAGCCTTACGTGCACGAGTACCGGCAGCTTTGTTACCATTTTCAATCTGAGCTTTTGCATCTTTCTCGAATGCTGCATACAATTCAGCAACTTTTTCAACTAATTCTTTCATAATCCTTTTCTTATTAATATTACTTCGTTAATAATGTCTGGCAAAAATACACTCTTTCTTGAAATAAATGCAGAAAAACAATATTTTTTTTGAAATAATCCGCAAAAATTGCACAAAAAAACGTCCTCTGGCGTTTTTTACCTACTTTTGCAGGCATGAAACCCCTTACAGATACGGAATACATACACTTGCTCATAGCCGAAGGCGAACACCAAAGGCAGGACTTTAAGTTTGAGATTTCCGATGCCCGTAAGATCGCAAAAACGCTCTCCGCCTTTGCCAATACGGACGGCGGGCGGTTGCTGATCGGGGTAAAAGATAACGGAAAGATTGCCGGAGTTCGCTCCGATGAGGAACAATATATGATAGAGGCGGCAGCACAAATGTACTGTCAGCCGGAAGTGAATTATACCATGCAGACCTTTCAGGCGGAAGGACGCAGTGTGCTGGTAGTGCAGATTGAGGAAAGTTTGCAAAAACCCGTATATGCCAAGGATGAAACTGGAAAACCGTTGGCTTATCTGCGCATCAAGGATGAGAATATACTCGCTACACCGGTTCATCTGCGTGTATGGCAGCAAAGTGGTAGTCCGCGGGGAGAACTGATAACTTATACTGAACGCGAACAGTTGTTGCTTGACTTGTTGGAAGAAAATGACAGTCTATCGTTAAACAGGTATTGTAGGCTGGCACGCCTTTCCCGACGTGCAGCGGAACATTTACTTGCCAAGTTCATCCGGTTTGATATTGTAGAACCGGTATTTGAAGGTCATAAGTTTCACTTCAGACTAAAATAAATGATTATTCTTCTATCCTGACTTTTATTTCTTGGGGATGAGTAGAAAGTTATTTACAGAAAAGAGGAGCCGGACACAGTCGTTACCTTAGGGTATCTCTGTCGTTACTTGAGGGTGCCTCTGTCGTTACCTTAGGGTACCTCAGTCGTTACTTGAGACAGACTCAATATAACACACTCACAATCAATCAGTTATAAGCGTATCTTTTGTAATCCTTAGAATCATAAATTCAGACAGAAGAACCGACTGTTTATCATTAAACAAGTAAATATAAAACAATATAGCATGAATATAATCAATTCAATCAACGATATTCTCTGGACCTATATCCTTATCGCTCTGCTTTTGGGATGTGCCCTTTGGTTCACGCTGAAAACCCGCTTCGTACAGTTCCGCATGATAGGTGAAATGGTACGTTTACTAGGTGACTCAGCAGGAACAAACGGCAAGCCAGGTGAAAAGCATATTTCTTCATTTCAGGCATTTGCCATCTCCATTGCCAGCCGTGTAGGTACGGGCAATCTGGCGGGTGTGGCCACTGCCATCGCTGTAGGCGGACCGGGAGCAGTGTTCTGGATGTGGGTCATTGCCCTGTTTGGTGCTGCCAGTTCATTCGTAGAGTCCACATTGGCACAATTATATAAGGTGAGAGGCAAAGACTCTTTCATTGGCGGTCCCGCCTATTATATGCGGAAAGGATTGAAACAACCGTGGATGGGTACTGTGTTTGCCGTACTCATTACGATAACTTTCGGCTTCGCCTTCAACTCCGTGCAAAGCAATACACTGTGCGCAGCTTTTGAACATGCGTTCGGTTTCGACCACGCCATTGTAGGAGGGGTTATTACCATAGCCACGCTGCTTATTATCTTTGGTGGTGTACAGCGCATTGCTAAAGTAAGCAGTATCATTGTCCCCATTATGGCATTGGGATATATTGCTTTGGCACTGATTATTGTAGCTATCAATATCACCGAACTTCCTGCCGTTATCAAACTCATCGTCAGCCATGCCTTCGGCTGGCAACAGGTATTGGGTGGTGGTGTAGGTATTGCATTGATGCAAGGCATCAAGCGGGGATTGTTCAGCAATGAAGCAGGTATGGGTTCCGCTCCCAATGTGGCAGCCACCGCACACGTCACACATCCCGTAAAGCAGGGGCTGATACAGACCTTGGGCGTTTTCACCGATACATTAATTATATGTACCTGCACCGCGTTCATTATACTTTTCAGTGGTGCGCCGCTGGACGGCTCTACCAACGGGGTACAACTTACGCAACAAGCATTGACGAATGAGATAGGTTCAGCAGGAAGCATTTTTGTTGCTATTGCTTTGTTCTTCTTCGCCTTCAGCAGCATTCTGGGTAATTATTATTATGGAGAAGCCAATGTACGTTATCTTACCCGTAAAAAATGGATATTGAACATTTACCGTATTCTGGTAGGTGGTATGGTGCTATTTGGTGCACTCGCTGCACTGGATGTGGCCTGGAGTCTGGCAGATGTCACCATGGGATTGATGGCGCTCTGTAACCTGATTGCCATCAGCCTGCTCGGTAAATACGCTTTTAAACTACTGGAAGACTACCGTGCACAGAAGCGGGTGGGTATCAAAGACCCTGTTTTCACAAAAGACCGCCTCAAAGAGGTAGAAAATGACATAGAGTGCTGGTAAGAGATTTATGATTTATAAATTATGATTTATACAATTGTTGGTGTAAATCAACTTATTTCGTACTTTTGTAACCGCAATTGCCCCGGCAATTATAAATCATAAATCATAAAACATAAATAAGATGGGTATATTTGCCAAACTATTTAAAAAGAATTCCGAGGGTACTTCCTCCAAAAACGTGGAAGATTTCGTGTCACTGACACGCGTTTATTTCCAGTCCGTGATTGCCGCTAATCTGGGAATTACGAACATTCGTTTCGTGCCGGATGTAGCCAACTTCAAACGCCTGTTCAAAATACCGACTCAGGGCGGACGACTGGGACAAGCCGAAAAGACTGCTTCACGCAAAATGCTGATGCAGGACTATGGACTGAGTGAAAACTTCTTCAAGGAAATCGACGCTTCCGTAAAGAAGCATTGCCGCACGCAGAATGATGTGCAGGCATACTTGTTTATGTATCAAGGCTTCTCACAAGACCTGATGATGTTGATGGGTAACTTGATGCAATGGAAGTTTCGCGTGCCCTCTGTTTTTAAAGGCGCACTGCGCAGTATGACCGAAAAGACCGTACATGATGTCTGCACCAAAACCGTATGGAAAAAGGACGATGTACATAAGACGGCTATGGCAGTCCGCCAATATAAAGAGCGTCTGGGATACTCCGAGCAGTGGATGACAGAATACGTGTACAACGTTGTATTACTGGCTAAAAAAGAACCGAAAAACAAAGCCACGGAAGAGAAATAAGCTTGAAATATCTATCAGGTAAAAACTGTTATCAAAAGAAAAAGTTTTCTAAAGAAATAATCAATAGAAAAGGCGAGAAATGATTTTCTCGCCTTTTTTTGTTATTTTTATGCAACTTTTTTGCTCGAAGGAGCAACAACACTTTATGCAAAGAGATTGTTGTAAGATATAGCGGACTTTATCCGCTAAGCCACAGGCAACAAGCTATCAGTGACAAACTATTGCACTGGGTAAGTTAAAAAACTCTGATAAGTTGATAGTTCAAAACCTATTAGTTCAAGTAATCTGATTATTCAGAAGATTTCATAATTTAGAATATCCGATAACTCAGAAGATTTGATAATTCAAATAGTTTGATTTAGGCTCAGTAAGTCAGGCAACCTTTCAGGCTATCAGAGTTACCCGTAGCTTATAACTTTTAACTCAGCTTGTTACTTGCAACTTGTAGCTCGTAACTCGTAGTTATTTCAGTATTAATCATTAAAAAACAACCGCTTATGAAACAAAAGAAAATGCTTGCACTCACTTTATCCCAGTTGAAGCAACTTTATCGAAATGAACTTCCCGAAATTGTACGCATCGCCGAACAGAGCGACGGTACGGAAAGCTTCAAGCAAGGCATTTCGGAATTCATTACCAATCAGGCTGATACGGAAAGTGAAGTTGTCAGGCAAATTCGACTTCTGATTGAATATGACGGCCAGGAAGTCCATGAACTTTCTACCGATGAACAAATGATTGTTTCTACCCTGTCACTTCTATACGTGTTTCTTATCGGAAATCTGGAAGAAGATGTGGAAACAGACGTGTTCCTGGATATTTTCCAGCAATTCAAACGCTTACAGCATCCTGCTGCCCCACTCCCCGCACCCCAACGCGTCAAAGCGTGGACCGAGCGCTGGCCCAGCGGACTGGACGAAGACGTACAACTGATCCATGCCAAAAATAAAGAGCGTATTCTGCACGCATTGATACAGAAGATAGAGCACCGTACCGCTGTTTCCCGCTACCACTTTGAAGAGGGCATCAGCTACGAAGAGAAATACCGCCTCGTCAACGAATGGTGGAACGATTTCCGTTTCCATCTGGCCATGGCTGCCAAAAGCCCTACAGAACTGAATCGCTTTCTGGGCAATTCACTTTCTGCTGAAACCATGTATCTGTTATCTCGTGCCCGCAAGAAAGGAATGCCTTTCTTCGTTACACCTTACTATCTGCACTTGTTAAATCCCGGCAGTACAGGATACAACGATGAATCTCTGCGCAGCTACATCCTCTACTCCCCGCAACTGGTGGAAACCTACGGACAAATCCGCGCTTGGGAACGTGAAGACATAGTAGAAGCCGGAAAACCCAATGCGGCCGGCTGGCTCCTGCCCGACGGGCACAATATCCACCGTCGTTATCCGGAAGTAGCCATCCTCATTCCCGATACCATGGGACGCGCTTGTGGCGGGCTTTGTGCTTCCTGCCAGCGTATGTATGACTTCCAGAGCAAACGACTCAATTTTGAGTTTGACTCCCTACGTCCTAAAGAAACATGGGAAAAGAAATTGCGCCGTCTGATGACTTACTTCGAGGAAGATACCCAGTTGCGTGATATCCTCATCACAGGTGGAGATGCCCTCATGAGTCAGAACAAGACGCTGAACACAATTCTGGAAGCCGTTTACCGTATGGCTGCCCGTAAACGGAAAGCCAATCAGGAACGCCCGGAAGGAGAAAAGTATGCCGAATTACAGCGTATCCGCCTCGGATCGCGTTTGCCAGCTTATCTGCCAATGCGTATCAACAATGAATTGGTAGAAATTCTGCGAACTTTCAAGGAGAAAGCATCCGTCATCGGTATCCGTCAGTTCATCATTCAAACGCATTTCCAAACTCCATTGGAGGTTACTCCCGAGGCAAAGGAAGGTATTCGCAAATTATTATCGGCAGGCTGGCTGATTACCAACCAACTTGTGTATAACGTAGCTGCCTCACGTCGGGGACATACCACCCGCCTACGCCAAGTACTTAACGAACTGGGAGTTGTCTGTTACTATACATTCTCCGTAAAAGGTTTCGAAGAAAACAACGCAGTCTTTACACCAAACAGCCGTTCCATGCAGGAACAGCAAGAAGAAAAGCGTTTCGGCAAACTAAATAAAGAAGATGCCTTCAACCTGTCTGCATCGCTCGAAACCGCACTTGATCCTGCATCCTGTATCCGCCACTTCCTGAAGATACATCATCTTCCGTTTCTTGCCACAGACCGCAGCGTGTTAAACCTGCCCGCCATTGGCAAGAGCATGACGTTCAATCTGGTAGGAATGACCGAAGACGGAAAGCGCATCCTTCGTTTCGACCACGACGGAACACGTCGCCACAGCCCGATAATCAATCAACTCGGACAGGTATATATCGTAGAGAATAAGTCCATAGCCGCCTACCTGCGACAACTGCGTGCCATGGGAGAAGATGTGGAAGACTACGCAAGTATCTGGAATTATACGGAAGGCAAAACCGAATCACGGTTCAGCCTGTACGAATATCCGGACTTCCCCTTCCGCATCACAGAAAAAATGAGTAATCTGGAAATAGCAGAGTAACTTCCGGAAATAATCTATACTTTTGCATAAGAAAATCACAGAGTCGTCTGAGAAGTCTGAATCATATTCCGGGCTTTTCAGACATTTTTTATCCTAAAAATAGTAAGTATGGAAATCGAACGGCACCCTTTAGAACCCTTTCTTCCTGCTAACGCCCGTTTGCTGATGCTGGGAAGTTTTCCACCTCAAAAGAAAAGGTGGTCGATGGAGTTTTATTATCCGAACTGGAACAATGATATGTGGCGGATTGTAGGACTCTTGTTCTTCAATGATAAGAACCATTTTCTGAACGAAACGGCAAAAGCTTTCGACAAAGATCGCATTATCCCTTTCCTACAAGAAAAAGGCATTGCCCTATTTGATACAGCTACCGCCATACGACGGTTGCAAGACAATGCATCCGACAAATTTCTGGAAGTTGTAGAACCTACGGATATCGAGGGCATGCTCCGTCGCTTACCGGAATGTAAAGCCATAGTTACTACAGGTGAGAAAGCAACGGAAACTTTATGCGAACAATTCTCTCTTGAAAAGCCGAAAGTGGGAGATTTTACAGGGTTTGTTTTTGATGGCAAACCTATGCGACTCTATCGGATGCCTTCTTCTTCGCGCGCTTATCCGCTTGCTTTAGAAAAAAAAGCAGCAGCCTACCGCATTATGTATCAGGACTTACAGATGTTATAAGACGAGAGAGCGTTAAAATAATCGCTCATCTCTCTTGCATATTTGAAAGTTTACATTACCTTTGCAGCCGCAAACACGGGAGTAGCTCAGTTGGTAGAGCACTGGTCTCCAAAACCAGGTGTCGGGAGTTCGAGCCTCTCCTCCCGTGCAAGATGAAAATAGCTGCAAGTAAAAACTTGCAGCTATTTTCATTTATTACCCCTGTCATCCTATAACACTACCCGATTCATTAACGAATGTCAATCAGTTTATGTGTTTGCAGACTTAACCGCCATTTAGGATGTTGCATGACGCACGCCACTGTTTCCGCAGTATTACTACATGAACATGGTTGCAGAAAGAAATATTCAGCAGGAAGCAACTCGTAGACTCCAATATCCTGACCTTCGTAAACGACCTTCACCTCATCCATACGGGTAATCCCCAACTTCACCCCTTGCTTGGGAGAACAAGTCACCCAATCAATATTTGGGGGCAATGGATTCGTTCCATTCGTTTCGATACAGACATACTTTCCCGCCTGGTGCAAACGGTCGATAAAAGCCTCATCAACCCAGAGAGAAGGTTCTCCACCCGTCAAGATAACCGTAACAGCCGGATACTTTCCTACTTCGGCAATAATTTCATCATCGGACATCAGCACACCTTCTTCATGCCGTGTATCGCAAAAAGAGCATTTCAGATTGCAACCGGAAAAGCGGATAAAGACAGCAGGCGTGCCGGTGTGATAGCCTTCACCTTGCAAGCTATAAAAAATCTCATTAATCTTTCTCATAAAAAATATTTGTGCCGGCTTTCAGTAGGGTTATTCTTTCTCATAAGTGGCTACATTGGATTCAGATTCCTGCACCTCGACTTTGAAGCAAGTAGGTATCTGCTCACATATCCAGCGGGCTATATTCTCTGCGGTAGGATTGAATGGAAGAACTTCATTCAAATTACGATGATCTAACTTTCCTTTCACCGTTTCTTTGATGTGACTGAAATCAACTACCATTCCATCGGCATTGAGTTCCCGGGAACGGCAGTAGACTGTGATAATCCAATTGTGACCATGCAGATCCTCACATTTGCTGCGATAGGAAAGTTTCAGGCTATGGGCAGCTGATATTTCCATGCGTTTGATAACTGTATACATATTCTTGTTAATACGCTAATTAAGAAAATACTTTGTCTGTTGTCGCACCTAATGTCACCTCGGCACGGCACAAAAGTACAAAAATTCTAAGGATTACAGTTTAAATCTTCCGCTTTTATTCATAAACACAAAGTGAATTGGCAACCTTACGCTCCCCTTTATTATCATAAAGTTTATTGTCAGTAAGCTTGTTTACAATTCCATTATCCGGTGCAGAAGCACTCCAGAGTGTAGTAGAACCACCACCATCCAGGTTCAAAGCTTTCCTTGCACCCAATACACGAAGAAGATGTGTCAACTCAGGGATATTGATACCTTCCGCCTTACCTTCGAAACGGCCCGCAACCGCAATCAGAAATACCGTTCCATCCTTCATCAGAGCTACGGCACTCCGTGGATGTTTAGTCTGAACGAATGACCGGTTACAAGCAGACAAGTCACAAGTTTTTCCATCCAGCAGCATCAACGGGCCGGAAACGAGAATACTCCCTTCTTTCTGTTCGCAAGTTTTCTCATCCTGTTTCTTCCAAGCTATGATGTCCAGTTTCCCTTTATCTATTTTCACGGCACCATTGGATACAGTACTGAGTACACCGGTCGCAGTAGTATCCACCACCACCCCGTCTTTCCTCAAATAGCAGATAGAAGTTCCTTGCTTGATATTGAAATAAGAACCGTTAATAGCCACCACTGCACCGGAACGACGGGCAGCATTACTGGTTTCTTCTTTAGGAGAATGAATTAAAATGTCAAACCGATGTTGTTCCGGTTTGATTTCAAGAATAGCAACATGCTGCGGAACACCATACAAAGAAACGAACTCCGCTTCGCGACAAAGTACACCTTTTCCCATAGAAGTTACATTCCAATGAGCAGTAACAAGTGCTAAAGAATCTGCAGTGGTCTGTGCCACCACAACAAATACATTACACAGTATCAGCAATAGCGTGAAGACGGATTTTCTCAAATACATGTTTTGACTTTATTGAAAATTCTTCGCAAACATAAGCATTTAAAGTGAATGTCAGATAACAAAGCAAACAGAACTTTCTCCGTAAACAAAAAAAGAGTACTTTTGCGGCATGAAAACCCTTTATATAGCACTTGGTACACTCTCTTTGGCACTTGGTATCCTCGGCATTTTTCTGCCGTTGCTACCCACTACTCCATTTCTGCTACTCACGGCTGCACTCTACTTTAAAAGTTCGCCTCGCCTGTATAACTGGTTATTAAATCATAAGCATCTCGGCCCTTATATCCGCAACTTTCGTGAAAACAAAGCCATCCCTCTACGCGCAAAGATAATTTCCATCTCGCTGATGTGGATCACCATGCTCTACTGCGTGTTTTTTATCATACCGTATATATGGGTAAAAGTAATACTCCTGATTATTGCAGCAGGAGTAACCTATCATATCCTTTCGTTTAAGACGCTGAAGTAGATGCTTATTTTACCGCTCCACCTATCTGTTCAAAGAATTCCCCCAACCCCTTACGTGCATCAGCCAGTTTATCCTCCCAATGCTTCACGGAGTTCTGTCCTATGATATCCGTCACATACTTCACAGCAATAAAAGGCACGTTCTTGACACGGCAAACAAAGGCTTGCGCAAAAGCTTCCATATCAACCACATCGCCTTTCACATCCGAAAGTTCTGTCAGAAACGTATCACCTGTATTACAAATGCCTTCTCCCGCCCAATGCGTACAATATCCCTTCTCTGCCAACAAGGCAGAAGAATCAATCTCATATTCCAAGCCCATATCGGCTAACTTCTGCATATCACGATCTATAAAATGACGGCACACCAGAATATCCCCTACCTGGCAATCAATGCTTCCCGCCGTACCTACGTTGATCACCAAGTCCGGCTTGGCCTGATTGAGCACTTCAGAAACATAATAAGCTGACTTCACTTTGCCTACTCCTGTACGAATATAGCCGATGTGAACTTCTTCCTCTCCTATCAATCCGGGAAACTTTAACTCCGTAAACTCACCCTGTACGGCGTAAGTAACTAAAATTTTCATACTGCATCTTTTTATTTTGAGCGAGTAAATGTACAACTTTTTTTTAGAAACTAAAATTCATCCACTTGCGACTTAATCTTTTCGATCTGTCTGATCAAACAATCCATCTTCCGCCTATTCTTTTTAATCATTACAGGACGCAGAACAAACCAATTAAGGGCAATCCATAAAAACAAAACAGAATACGCTATCAGTCTGAACGTAAAAGATGAATTAAGAGTATATTCATACATATAAAGAAGGATACCGAAGGATAGCAAAATGAAATATAAACTCATTACCTTAGTCTGCATGAAAGTTTCTTTCCCTTTCAGCATAAGCAAATTATTCAGATAATCGATATTCGACTGTTTCTCGTCCAATGACCTATACAAAGAAGTTATCTTCCGATTGACCACCACCACAATACACATCGGCAAGATTCCCACAATGATTCCAATCTTAGTACTCAAGAATTGCGGTTTGAAATAGATCCAGATAAATATCATAAAAAGGATAGTCAACACTAAGATAACATCAAGAAATATCCCACTTTTAAGACCGCTCTTTCTGAAACGGCTGATCTTATTCAATATTTCAGATTGATCGGCAGCCGGAACAGCCTGCCTGTTCCACAATTCTTTTATATCAATATTACTCTCCATATTCTTTGAATTTTCTTGTTAACTGGGCTTTTATACGATGAATTCTTACACGGACATTACTCTCCGACAATCCAATGATTTGCGCTATATCCGCTTGCCTGACATCTTCCAGCTCCAGCGAAATGATAATGCGGTCTATCTCCGAAAGCTCTGCAATAAACTTGTATAGTAACTGAATCTGCGGCTCAATATCCGTCTTTTCATCTTCAAATAAATCGGCAGGAAACTGCGTAGATAAGATTTGCTTCTTCCGTTCCAGTTGACGCAGGCAGTTATTGGTTGCAATACGAAATATCCAGGTATCAATATTGGCTTCATTCCTGAAGGTGGGTAGATATTGCCAGACTTTAATAAAAGTTTCCTGAGCCATGTCCTGAGCTAAGCTGTAGTCATTTACATACCCCATGCATAAGCGGAATATTTTATTCCAGTACCTCCTATATATATCTTCAAATTCCACTTAACGCTCTTTTATAAATTCACAAATTTGATGAATGAACCATTCCCTATCATCAAACATCACAAAATGCAAGCCTTTATCTGCATATCTGATTTGCGCTACTGACAAATTCTTATATTGATTCTTAATGACCGTATCTATATGTTTGAAATAAGGTCCCAAAAGTACGAGAGAAGGGACAACTATATTCTTTATACATTCCCTTAAATCTGTATTCGAGAAATCACAGAATAGTTTAGCATACGTCTTTCTGTCAGATGCCAATCCCCAGTTTACGATTTCGGCAAATCTCAATGAATCAGTGGTAAGCGTTGCCGCACTCATTCTTTGCATCTGTGCAAATTGCTCCTCATCCATAGCTGTAATCCTATCAATTAAATCTGTGCAATCATTATCAGAAGCAGATTTAAAATCAGGAACTGTCAAAGCCATCAGACAAGGCAAGGCATCTACAATCACAATCTTTCCTGTAAGCTCCGGGAATTCAGCCGCAATTGCAAGTACCAAACCACCTCCCATACTATGCCCCACGAGAATAGGTTTCTCTATCCGCTCCTCTTTGATAAACTTTGCAATCTGCATTTTCCATCTTTCGAATGATGGACACTCTTCAGGTGCAACGCCCGAAAAGCCCGCCATTGTCAGCACATAGCAGGTATAGCTGTCTTTCAGTACGCTGACTGTTTCCGTCCAGACATCACCCGAGCATGCAAAACCGGGTATAAATATAACCGTTTGTTTTCCTGTTCCCGATTTTACTACCGAAAAAGGATAATCCTGTGCAAAAATCAAAAGAGAAGTTCCCAATAACATCAGGATCAAAAGTAATCTTTTCATCACCATATATTCTAAAGTTTTTCCTTTAGATACGGGTCACTCCGAAATGTTACAAGAAAAAGAGAATAGTATCGGAAAACTTCAATCTAATTTTTGTCTATTCTATAAGTTTTTCGGACATATCACCTGTTTGGCCATCCAGAAATTAGTAAGAGAAAGCTGATTAGCCTTGCGCTTTTGCTCTTCCTCCACTATATAACCTTTTTTTTCAAAGAAAGGGCGGGCTGTTAAACTCACTTCAGATGTAATCCGCATAATTCCATTTGTAATTGCATACTGTTCTATTTCATTCAAAAGCATTGTAGCAATGCCTTCACCCTGAAAATCCTTGTGAACAAACATAGAGTGTAAATAACCTTGCGGAGTGATAGATGAAAAACCTACGATTTCCGACTGTTGATTAACAGCTACAATAAAATAGTGGGTCTTTATCATATCTTTTATATTAGCAAGGTTATCTCCGCACGATGCCCAGTCTTCAACTTCCGCCTGTAAGTAATCGCGCCTATTTATCGCGAGAACGGTATTCTGAAATAAATTTTTCAACTCAACAGCATCCGACTGCAAAGCTGCTCTGATTATAAAGTTCGCTTTCATTATTTTATAATATACGTTTTCAGTGCTTCCACATATTCCTCAAAAGCGTCTACTCCTTGTGGCGTAATCTTACAGATAGTGCAAGGCATCTTTCCCTTGAACGTCTTCGTCACCTCCACATACCCTGCTTTATTGAGTTTATCAATCTGCACGCTGAGGTTGCCCGCCGTTGCCCCCGTCTGTTGCCGGATAAAGACAAAGTCTGCCTCTTCGACACCAATAAGCAACGACATCACCGCCAGGCGCAGTTCGGAATGTAGTAAGGGGTTCAGTTCTTTAAACATGCTTTCTTTCTATTTTTATAGTGCAAAGATAATACATTAAACTCCTCGTTTTGACATTATGTTCAAATAGTGTCCCGGGATGACCATCATGAAAACAAAGGCTAAAGCAAAAAGCAAAATCTGGTCAAACTTGTCTATATACAAACAACCCAATGATGCAAATATACCCAGCACACCGCTTACCGTAACCAGCCTCATGTTTATAATCAGCCCGGTTAAAGTAGTTCCCATCCCCATCATCAACAGGATTACAAAGAGTATAGGCAGACTCCAATAGATCATAGATACACATGAAATCAGCAATCCGCATAGCCCGAAAACGACCCATACATATCCTACTATCCGGTCGATATACGTTTTTGCCATCCTTTGCTTTTTCCTCTGGCTATAGATAGTGACCGGGTAAGAAACAGCCGGCATCAGAAACCATAAAAACTGCCAGTTATAATTGCCGGTTTCTTTCAGGAGATACCAAACCAGCAAAGAGGTCACCACAGTCATGTATCCCCATACTAAAAAAGGAGTTCCGGCGTTTTTCACCATCTTGAACTTTGTATTCTGTATCATTTGAGTGATGAGTTCTAAACTCTCCTGCTCATTCAATTTCTTATTGTCCATATTCAATACAAATTATTTTAATCATACACATTCCGGATTCTTTCTCTTCTGTCTGCTACCTACCAAAGCATAAAGATTCCCTTTCTTTAATATATCACTTTTCCCAATCATATACATTTAATATCAAATAGAGCATTAAAGCCCAATTTCCCGCAAGCATATATATCACCCAAGCTCCCATTTTTTCATTCTGTTAATAGATAAAATAAAGAAAATAACAACAATAATAAGACAACGCCCAACACAAGAAACAACCTTTTCGTTACGGGATATTGTTTAGTCATCAATTTTTTCTTTAATAAGCACGCTTCACCCAAAGCCAGTATGGCTAACCAGGCATAACCATAGAATGTAGTAATGTGCCATACGTCCTTCGACTTCATATATACTGCAAAAAACAGATAGTCGGAAAGCAAAGATATTCCTACCGCAATCAAGGCTAACAGAAGAGCTTTCTTCATCAGATTCCTTACTCCACTTTCGCAAGCCAGACAAACATATATGCCTACTCCCCAAAAGACGGGATTTACAGTTAACATCAAAATGATACCCAATTGCGTGCTATGACTCCAAGGTACCCATAACACCACATTAGAAAGCCAATACAGGCAAAATACCATTAGTGAGGTAACTGCCAGCCAAAGTTGATTCTTCTTGCGATTTTGCATCATTCGGGTAATAGCCTCTATATTACCCTCTTCAAATATATCAGCTTTTTCTGCTGTTAATGATCCGGTACTCATCGTTTATTATCCTTTCTTGCACAATAATTCAGAATATGCCCGGGAATAATCAATGCAAAAACAATCACCAATACAAATTCTAACAATGACAAATAGGAAGAAGTCTTATCCAGAATGCTGAATAACATATTCAGTCCCAATGCAATCCCAAAAGCAGGGAAACCGGAAAAGAGTGTATAGCGAATTATGCTCCCGGTTATAATGCTACTTAGAGAAATAAGGATTGCGCATATCGGCAGAATTATCTCATAATGATTGGTAAACGTTGCTCCAAGTACAATCGCAATACAAAGCAGCCCCATGATTTGCCACATTTCATTCAGTACCTTATCGCCATACGACTTTGCGAGCTTACGTTGCTTACGTACCAGTATGAAGCTAAAGAGATAACCTAAAACCGGAACTCCCCAAAAGCCCCACATCCAAACAGGATTTCGCGTCCAATAGATTCCTGCAAAAACTACCAACGTCACTATTGCAGAAACATATCCCCATAACAAAAACATATTTCCACTACCCGTATCTAAATTACGTCGGGTATTCTGTATCATTTGAGTAATGAGTTTCAAACTCTCTTGCTCGTTCAATTCTTTGTCTTCCATAATAATGTCTTTCTCTTCCATAAAATTATTTTTTAGCTTTATTCCGCAGATCGGCCAACTCGACATCAATTGTTTTTGCTTCAACTGTCATGTCTAAATCCACAATCGCACAATTCTCTGTCGGTACACCGTCTACTCTGTCCAATTGATAATTACCGTTTTCATCGTGGTATACATACAATTTGCATTTTCCTTCAGGTACTTCTTTCAATACAAGTGTTGCTGTATCACCCATAGCATCCACCATTGCATATTGCCCCTTATCGGCAGCAATCATCACCTTTCCTTTTGCAGAACGAATGTTCTTCACTTTCACTGTCAAGTCGCTCTGTGCTGATACCGAAACAGCACATACGCATGCAACAAATAATGCAACCCATTTAAAACCAATTGTTTTCATAACTGTACATCAATTAAAATTCTACAATAATCATACATTTCGGGTTCGAACTCCGATGCAAATATAAGTAGTTTATTTTATAAACCAAATTATTTAATAAATTAATTTATAAACAACAGAAAGAAAGTTTTCAGAGATGCGCAAATACTTTGGAATTAATTTATAGGAGAGAAAAAAGAATCAAATAATCAACAGTACTATCTCCATTCTCCTCCTTCCGGAAGGCGGAGTACCCTGAAAGGGGGAGATGGTAGGAAACAACCGAGTATCTGATTATTAATAGGAATAAGGGACTTTTTCCCACCTACCCCCCCGCCCTCTGGGCACCCCTCCTCCAACTGAAGGAGGGGAATGATGATAGTCCGCGTATCGGTTCTCCTGACTTTGATTAAAATTCGCTCCAAAAAGAATTAATTCCGCAACTATAACCAACTAATCCCGACCTTGCAGGAAACTAATCCCGGCACTGCGATAAACTAATATTTTCCTTGTATATTATTATTCGTACAACAGATATAAAAGTTTCCTACAATAGTTATATTTCTTTCTTACAACAATTATTGTAAGAAACTATAATAATTATTGTATGAATAATAATATACAAGGAAAATATTAGTTTATCGCAGTGCCGGGATTAGTTTCTTGCAAGACGAAGATTAGTTTTTAGGCACCGCCCGACAAGCCCTTTTCAGTCCGCATAAGTACCGTTTTCATGTTATTTCGACACACAGGCAACATTTTTCCCTGAAAAGTTTTTGTAATCTCCAAGTTAATTGTATTTTTGTGTACAATTTTGGTATAGTAATGACTGACGAAGAAAAGAAGCGATTAAGTACCTTTGAAGCGAGACTGCGTCATTTAGTCTTTTTACATGACGAATTGAGGCGCGAAAATGCTGAACTAAAGCAACTTCTAAAAAACAAACAAGAAGAATGCGAACAGGTACATGCTGAATATGAAGCTTTGGAAGATGACTATACGAACCTAAAAACAGCAATGACAATCAGCCTTAACGGCAGCGACGTAAAAGAGACGAAACTGCGATTGTCCAAATTAGTGCGTGAAGTCGATAAATGCATCGCTTTGTTGAATGAATAACGAGATGTATGAACGATAAAATAAAGATAAACCTGCAAATGGCAGGCTCAACCTATCCCCTCACCATACCGCGTGAAGAGGAAGAAATGGTAAGAGAAGCCGCCAAACAGGTGGATATACGGCTCAATGCGTATCGAGAACATTACCAGAATGTAACTCCTGAGAAGATTATAGCCATGGTGGCCTATCAATTTGCCTTGGAGAACCTGAAAATGAAAAACCGAAACGATACTCGTCCGTATGCCGACAAGATAGAAGAACTGACAGAGGTGCTGGAAACATACTTCAAAGGACTGTAAACGTCCGGAAGCTTTTCCTCAGAACACCAAAGCCAGCAAAAGAATTAGAAAATCCACGCACTGTGTGAAAGTGTCCCTTTTAAAAAGCATGAGGGTGGCTTTCCTGCAGTGCGTTTTTTATTTATATACTTAAAACAAATTGAAATGACAGTAACAATACTAGTATCCATTGCCTGTTTCATTATCGGTGGATTTCTGTCGTACATGTTCTTCAAGCACGGTTTGAAGTCCAAATATGACAACATTCTGAAAGAAGCCGAGGCTGAAGCGGAAGTGATTAAAAAGAATAAGTTGCTCGAAGTAAAGGAGAAGTTCCTGAACAAAAAAGCAGACTTGGAGAAAGAAGTAGCGATCCGTAACCAGAAAATTCAGCAAGCGGAGAACAAGTTGAAACAACGTGAGTTGGTGCTGAACCAACGCCAAGAAGAGATACAGCGTAAGAAATCAGAAGCTGAAGCGGTGAAAGAAAACCTGGAAGCCCAACTGGTTATTATCGACAAGAAGAAAGACGAACTGGATAAACTGCAACAGCAGGAAATTGAAAAACTGGAAACCATTTCCGGTCTTTCGGCCGACGAAGCCAAAGAACGTATGATCGAGTCTTTGAAAGAAGAAGCCAAGACGCAGGCCCAGTCCTTCATCAACGACATCATGGACGATGCCAAGCTGACTGCCAGCAAAGAAGCAAAGCGTATTGTAATACAATCCATACAGCGTGTAGCTACGGAAACTGCCATCGAAAATTCAGTGACCGTATTCCACATTGAATCAGACGAAATCAAGGGACGTATTATCGGTCGCGAAGGCCGCAATATCCGTGCGCTTGAAGCCGCAACAGGTGTGGAAATTGTGGTAGATGATACGCCCGAAGCTATCGTATTATCAGCTTTCGACCCTGTACGTCGTGAAATAGCCCGCCTGGCACTGCATCAGTTGGTGACTGACGGACGTATCCACCCGGCACGTATCGAAGAAGTTGTATCTAAGGTACGCAAGCAAGTGGAAGAAGAAATCATCGAAACCGGTAAACGTACTACGATTGACCTCGGTATCCATGGTTTGCATCCTGAACTGATCCGTATTATCGGTAAGATGAAATATCGTTCTTCTTATGGTCAGAACCTGTTGCAGCATGCCCGCGAAACAGCCAACCTCTGCGCTGTGATGGCATCGGAACTGGGTCTGAACCCCAAGAAAGCAAAACGTGCCGGATTGCTGCATGATATCGGTAAAGTGCCCGATGAAGAACCGGAATTGCCGCATGCACTCTATGGTATGAAGCTGGCTGAGAAATTCAAGGAAAAACCGGATATCTGCAACGCTATCGGTGCCCACCACGATGAAGTGGAGATGACGAGCCTTCTGGCACCCATCGTACAGGTATGTGATGCTATCTCAGGTGCCCGTCCGGGAGCACGCCGCGAAATTGTTGAAGCTTACATCAAGCGACTGAACGATCTGGAACAGTTGGCAATGGCCTATCCGGGTGTGACGAAGACGTATGCTATCCAGGCAGGTCGTGAGTTGCGCGTAATCGTTGGTGCCGATAAGATTGACGACAAGCAGACTGAAAACCTTTCCGGTGAAATCGCGAAGAAGATACAGGATGAGATGACGTATCCGGGACAGGTGAAGATCACAGTAATCCGTGAGACACGAGCAGTAAGTTATGCGAAATAAATTGTAAAGATTGAAACTAGTGATAAAGAGGTGGGGAAACAAAAAATCCCTGCCTCTTTTTGTTTTCTTTGCCATTCACGAAACTGTTTCTTATTTTTGCATCTACAAACCAAGTAATCCTGATTATCAATTATGGAACAATATCAATTTGAAGTTTGTGCCAACTCTGTGGAAAGTTGCCTTGCCGCACAGGCAGGAGGAGCAAATCGGGTGGAATTATGCGCCGGAATACCAGAAGGGGGTACTACCCCATCCTACGGAGATATCGTCATTGCCCGGGAAGCCTTAACAAAGACTCTTTTGCACGTCATCATCCGTCCCCGTGGCGGAGATTTTCTGTACTCCCCCATCGAGCAACGCATTATGCTGAAGGATATCGACAACGCCCGCCGATTGGGAGCAGACGGAGTTGTATTCGGTTGTCTTACCGCTAAAGGAGATGTAGACCTGTCCTTAATGAGGCAGCTGATCGAAGTTTCACAAGGTATGTCCGTTACGTTCCATCGTGCTTTCGACGTATGCCGCAATCCGCAGGAAGCGCTGGAGCAAATCATAGAGTTAGGTTGTAACCGTATTCTTACTTCCGGTGCACAGGCCACGGCCGAACAGGGCATCCCTTTATTAAAGAAATTGCAGCAGCAGGCAGACGAGCGCATTATCCTGTTGGCAGGTTGCGGAGTAAATGAAAATAATATCGCTCACATCGCCATGGAAACCGGTATCCGGGAGTTCCACTTCTCAGCAAGAGAGACCATCGAAAGCAAAATGCTGCACAGGAACGGAACAGTTTCGATGGGGGGTACTGTGAACATAGAAGAGTATCGTCGCCCCATCACTACCGCAGAACGCGTAAAAAAAACAATAAAGGCGTTGACCGGTCCAATTAAGAATTAATTTAAAACAATCAATATGAAAGTATTAAGTGTAATCACTTTATTAACTCTCCTCAGCATTTCATGTGCGCATGAAGCTAAAAATCAAAGTTCCTCAAACTCCACTTCCGACAGCATTGCCCCTACTTTCTTGAAACAGGAAGAAGCCGCACTCCTACTTCAGAAAGAGGACGAGCATATCCGCAGATGGAGCTCATTTGACTTGGCTTCACACACTGTTGGTATCGAAGGCGGAAAACAGGGATATTTGCAGTTTGCCGGCGCACAGACCCGTAATTGGAATGACGCGGAAATGGCTCTGCTTCAGAAGTCATCTCAATCCATCAATCAGATTATCCGTGAAAAAGAGCTGAAACTTCCTTTCCCGGAAGAAGTCAGATTAATAAAGTCAACGATAAAAGAAGAAGGTGGTGCGGGAGGATATACCCGAGATACTTACATCGTACTTATCGACAGGTTGCTCGAACATCCTGAATATGTAACCAAATTGTTGGCACATGAAGCATTTCACGTCCTTACCCGGAACAATCCGGATTTCCGTAAGAAGATGTACAGCATCATCGGTTTTAATATTCTTCCAAAGGAAATAGAATTTCCCGAAGAGTTGAAAGAACGGTTTATCTCCAATCCGGATGTTATCCGCCACGACAGTTATGCTACTTTTACCATCAACGGCGAAGAGAAAGATTGCTGCATGGTAATCTACGCAACAAAACCTTATGAAGGTGGAAACTTTTTCCAATATCTTAATATCGGCCTTGTTCCTATTAACAAGAACGCAGGAAAAGCAATAGAGGAAAATGGAAAAGCAATCATTTATTCTGTGGAAGAAGCCAGTGATTTCTATGATAAGATGGGCCACAATACGAGCTATATCATCGATCCGGAGGAAGTACTGGCAGATAACTTCAGCTTTCTGTTGACAAACCAGGTGGAAAACTTATCTTCACCCGAACTGATACAAAAAATGGAAGAGGCTTGCAAATAAGCCTCTCCTACTCTACTGTTTCTTATCTTATAGCCCTTGTTCCGCTTTCATCATAGTCCTTTCACCGTTTTCATCAACTGCTCACCCAAGCCGATGGTATAACCCTGTGAAACAAATACCACACGATTAAAGGTATCGGCAATGATAAATATGGGCAATGTATCTTTACGTTTCAGCTTCATATTCTTCACAATCTGCTGAGCTATGTCTTCTGTGTCGATTCCATAAATCACAGTATTGGGTAAACCGGGGAAGTCAGCAGCACGATATTTGCCGGCCTGTTCCTGATTCGGGAAGAGTAATACAAGCTTTCTACCCCATTTCTCCAGGTCGGTTTTCAAAGCAGAGATATCCCGTAAGGCATGGTTTGTAGGCTCCTGGTTCACTCCAAGAATACCGATAACGAAGTATCCACGGCCACAGGCTTGAAGCAGGCTTTGCTTATTGCCACCTTCCAATGTTGTGAACAAGCTCTCCGAATTGAAGTTTCCGATAACCTGTACTTCATCTTTGTTTTCACGCATCACCAGTTTCGTTTCTGTACGTCCACCTGCTTTTATATTCAATGATGTCATTTGCGCCAATACACCACCACTTGCCAGACGGGTACCGGTTACCAGAATATAATCTCCGGCATCCAGAGACGTTCCCTCCTTTAGCAAACTGCTCCATGTAACGCCGCCACCCATATCCGTGTCGCCTTCATCGTAAGACAGTAACTGCAAATTACCCTGCGGAGTTACTTTGGAAATGGTAAAATGAGAATAATATTTCGGATTATCCAGTGACTGAATCGGTGTATATTTAGCTGCAAGCCTGCCCCTCTGCGCAGGTGCCTGTCCGGCTGCTTCGAAGTTCACATCTATGACTCCGTCGTCAGTTATCAGCTGTACCTTACCCGTCACCTCATCAATGCGTGCAGGAACTCCCATGCTGCGTGCCATGGACACGAAGAAGATATCGCGACTGTGGGCATCGGCCAAACGTGCTTTCCACACACCTTCGGGAGATACAGGAGGTGCCCCCAGATTACATTCCTTGTTCACCTGGATGTTCTTTGCCACCCATGCAACCATCTTCATAGGCTCTGCCACATAAGCCTCAACATCTTCTTTCGAGATCACCTTGCCAAAGAAAGTCTTATACGGAGTCAACATTTCATTGCTTACGCGCGGGTTGCGCACATATTTACGGAAATATCCGGCATTCGTCGTACGCACACGAGACTGCATGTGATCTATCAACACATCCAGACGAACATCACGAAGGTCTTTTGCCGAAATCTGCTGCAAAAGGTCTATTCCTCCTTTCCTGGAGTTATCAGAACGCAAACGAGTCATGAACTCACGAATTACTCTGTAATTTCCACGGGCGTCAACCAGAATCTTGGCTACTGCATCCCGATCCAACTTATAATCTCTCGCAAAGTTGCGTGCTGCCTCTTCCGAAATGAACTTACCGACATAGGCATTACGGATAGAGTCTTCTATCGCCAGTCTGCGGTCATTTTCCGCCCGCTGTTCCGGCATCACTTCGGGCAAGTTGGCACTTTCTGCAGGAGGCACGATATCAATATCTACTGTAAAACTGTCACCCGCTTTCTTATCAAGAATTACGGTCAGTTCCGATTGCTTACCAACAGAAAGTTTAGAGAAGCCGAAACGGCCATCTTTGGAGGCCCAGACAAGCATATCCCCTTTTCCGGCAGTCAGTCCGCACATACCGCTGTCGTCGGTATGTTTCGTTGCTACGGTATAGAATTCCGCATAATTGTAGAGTTTGAACTCCACGCAGGCGTCAGGAACCGGATTTCCCGCTTCATCTTTCACCATAACCTTGGCTTGCGCTGTAGGCGCATAATTATCAATCACATTGATTTCCGTATACGTGGGGTTAACGGACATTACTTCTTCTTTTCCTTCATAACGTCCGAAAACCTTTGTATGCATCAACATTCCGCGACTGGCAGGTGCATTGAACCAACCAAGATCCAGTACCGGTTCCGGTTCGCAGGCACCCAGAAAATGCCATTTACCATCTGCCCAGGCTTCCACCCATGCATGGTTATCGTCCGTATGTGCCCATCGTGGTGTATAAACCTGCCGTGCCGGAATGCCTACCGAGCGAAGTGCCGCCACCAGCAAGGTAGATTCTTCGCCACAACGCCCGTAAGCAGTACTCACTGTTGCCAGCGGTGAACTGGTACGGGCATCGGAAGGCATATAGACAGCTTTCTCATGACACCAATGGTTCACTTCCAGGATGGCATCGTATAAAGAAAGGGACTTCACACGATTTTTCAACTCCTTATAGAACACTACCCGCGCACTATCCAGTTGTTCGTTGTTCACCCGCACCGGAAGTACAAAGTGTCGGAACAAATCTTCGGGAATGGTCTTTCCCCAAGGCATTTCCTCTGTGGCACGCTGGGATACGCGGATATTCATTAAGTGAAATTCACCGGGATAATCAGTAATATCCGCCAGTGGCATATAGGCATAAAGGAATTCCAAGGCTTCCTGCTCATAAGTGCTCAGCGAAGCATCATCCAGTATCGTAAATAGTTCTCCCTGCGGCATCAGAGCCTTCTTTTGCTGAAAGTCCTGCTCTACGCGCGAACGATACGAGGCATCGGTCATGAAATGGGATTCTCCACAGGCAGCAAGCAGACAAAGTAGCCAGCATATTCCGAAAAGTTGTGTAGCTCGTCTCATAATACTTACATTAATTAAGGTGTGAGCTACAAAGTTAAAGAATTATCTGAAGTTTATTTCAGATGTACCACTAAAGTTGTATCCTCAGAGAAAGTAATACTGCATTTTTCGTAGGAAGGGGGGCCCATAACACCTTCAGCATCATTGCTGAAACCAAACTTCTCCACAGGAATACCGAAAGCACCGGTATCCAATTTACCATTTCCATTCTCATCCTGATACATGGAAAAGGCATAAGTTCCTGCCGGAAGCCCTTTACAGGGGATAGACACAACTTTATCCTTCACCTCTACTGCAAAACCGGCAAGCGGCTTCTTCATGAATGTCTCCTGAGAGTTGTAGATGGCGACATAGAGTTTACCAGTCACATTTTCAATACCACGTACTTCCAGAGTAAGATTTTGTGCAGACAGACTTTGAGTTGCAAAAGTCAAAACACATACGAAACTAATAATCATTGCTTTCATTTGAATTGTTTTTAAAGAGTTTATAAATAGATACGCGGACAACACGGATTAGGCAGACGAACGCGGACCTTTCTTTTTAATTAAATTAGAAATTAGAAACATCATAAGCCGCCTTCTTCCCAAGTGTGATAAACACCCCGATATAGAAGAAATGATCGTTTGAAGCCAGAATAGCTTTATTATTCACCCGCCCAAACTCATTTTTCCGACAAAGGATATTGGTAGCAGAGGCATGGATAATCACTTTCTTACTGGGCAGGAATGTCAGTCCGAGATCAAGACTGTTATAAGGCTTTACATGATCATTCATCAAACCCGGCAAATCCGGATTATGATAAGGACGCCCACTGCTGAAACGGTTCGTCAAACCGACTATCGTGCCGATTCGCGGAATGGAATACTTCAGCACTAGGGATGCATTGTGCCGAGTGGCATATTGCGGAGTAGTCAGTTCCGTATATTCCTGAAACTTCCGCTTGGCAATATTATATGTATAGGAAAGTTGGTATTCCAGATTCTTCAGCAGGACACGGTCATTAAAGAATAAGTCGAAACCTTTACTGTAGCCATAACCACCGGAAGTCAGTACTTCCGCTGCATCTACCGTTCCCTTTTCCACCAATGCCAGACGGTCATATTTCTTATAATAAAGTTCAGCTTTGTAGAAACGTCCATCACCCTCATACTGTGCACCCACATTATACTGAATGCATGATTCCGATTTCAACTTGTTCTCCTGAGCCAGCAATCTGCTAACCGGCAACTGTGTATATCGTCCCGCCGTAGCAGAGAGTACTACATCTCCCAAATAGTAATTAACAGCCAGACGGGGTGAGAAATTCACCTTTTCATTCAATGAAGTATATTCTGTGCGGACAGAAAGTTCCGCCTTCAGTTGCTCCACCGGATAGTAAGTCGCCGAAAGAAAGCCTGCACTGATCGTCGGATTGATTTCATGATGGCTATCTATTCCCTCCGCCTCTTTCATCTGATATTGATAACGATTCTCATACCGGCGGATAAAACTCTCCACTCCCATATCCAGACGAAAAGCCGGAGAAATACGCTTGAACACTTTTGCCTTTGCATGAAGTTCTTGTTGTTGTTCCATCCAATGATCTGTCGAAAGTGATACATTACCTATCTTCTGTTCAAAGAAAGAGAATGCTACACCTGCAAACCAGTTCCATCCACCGGAAGTACGCTTACGGAAAGTTGTATTGAGATAGAAATTATTCTCATTCAAATCGAACAGTCTACGTTCAGCACCTTCATAATTGGAAAAATCAGTATGATCATAGCCGCCATAAATCTTGAAAAGCGTAGCATCATCGGGATGATAGCGAAATTGTGCCGATCCGGTCATCATCCGGTAGGGATCTTCAAAATCCGTACGTCCTGAATAGATATGATCATAGACACATAAGTCCTGATAATCCAGGTTCACCGAAAGCGAACCTTTATCGAAAGCCCGTGTACCTCCTCCACCGAAGCCTACCGTAGAGGCATTGATACCTAACTTATTGATAGGGCTCTTATCCTTTGTCTCCAACGGTAACACAGCCGAGAGTGCATCCCCGTATTCCAACGGAGCCCCGCCCGATTCCAGATTGACACCACTGAACATAAAAATGGAATAACGTCCTCGTGCCGATGAGTTTATACCTGTAGCCGTATAAGGATTCAAGACGTGCATTCCGTCAATGTATGTCTGTGTTTCATCACTACTTCCGCCGCGCACCAGCAGACGGCCACTTTCTCCTTGTACCTGCGTGCCCGGCAGTGTCTGCAATGCCTGATACAAATCACCGTTTGCACCTCCCACAGTCACCAGTTCCACCGGACTCATATCACTCCAACGACTGTTGGCAACAGGCGTTCTTTTACCTTTCACTACCACTTCCTTCAAATCTACACTGTCATTGTATAGTTGCAAGAAAATGGTATCCGTCACAGCTGTCTGCGCCTCCAAGTGCTGCACCGTCAGCAATACACTTACACTAAAAAGTAGAATCATTCTTTTCATTTAATCTATGTTCTTTACGATTTCCGTCAGCAAACATAGATTATGATTTTCAGGCAAAAAAATATCCGGGACAGACTGCCCGGATATGTGACAAACAGCACTCCTCCTGTGACGAATGGCTGTATTTTTCTTTATTCTGTGACGAATGACTACCCTTCCGCACCTCCTTCTATCAGCGTTTTTATCTCTTTTGCATAGCCTCTGGAAACCGGAACTTCTTCCGTACATCCTTCCAGTCTCAAACGGTATCCTTGTGAGTTTCCATCTACTTTTACCACAGTGCGTATGTTCACCAGAAAGGCCCGGTGACAACGGACAATGAACGAACAGGCAGCAACCGCTTCTTCTGCCTGCTTCATAGTAGCCCGCACTAACTTTTGCTGCATCTTATCCGCACTACTGTAAGCTACTCTTATATAATTCCCTTCTGCTTCTACATAAAATAAGGTATGGGCATCCACTTCCAGCATTTCTTTCGTTCCGCCGGAGAAAACCAACTGCATAGGAGTTTCTTCTTCTTCTACTACTACTTCTTCTACTGCCCTACCTTCTCCTATCTGTTCCTCATTCCTTGTCCGAATCTTCTCCTTCTGGGTATTCTCTCTTTTCGCAAGAGCGTAGTTAATCTCCGTTGCCTCCTTCAGATTACGTACCAGCTGCAAATTACGATTCCACATCAAAAAGAAGACAATAGGGAAAGGAGCAAGAACCGCCACCCAAGCCAAACTTATCAGAAATCCTTTCCAGCTCAATATGAATGAACCAAATACCCAAGCCGTATAGAAACAGTTACCTATCGCAATCAGCAAACAAGCTCCTAACGTTCCTAACAATTCGCGGCCTAATGTCCAGTTCTTCTCACTATGATAACGGGGAAACAAAGCAGGAAACAAATACGTGGAGATACTCAGTACCAATGAAGAAACCACTCCATAACCTAACACTACCCAGAATTTATAGCCTCCCATCATAGAAATGCCAAAAGGCTGCAACACAAAAAGGATCAGAAACACTATAAGTGAAGGTATTATCACGCTTTTCCATCTCTTCACCAATGATGGATAAGGGCTTCGTAAAAGTGTCAACAGTTTATTTATCATTATGACTTCCTGTTTGTAAGGGTTGATTATGTGTAAGATGCTACAAAGGTATACAAATTATTAATAGATCGTACATAGGTCATTTATCCCATTTTTAGTCACACTTTTGTAATATGCATATAGCAAAACCGGGCGTTTCTAAAGAAAAACGAGGAGAAAGTGCATTATTTTATGTTTTAAAACATGTTTATCGTGAACAATTCGTATCTTTGCAGCGTTAATAAGATAAAAGAAAAGATGTAAAACCCGCTTTCCGAAACGCGGAAAGCACAAAAAGATGACAATTATGAAAAAGAATGCAAATGAAATTTTTATGTTACAGTACCGTATTAAACGCTATCAAGCAATGGGAAACGGAACTATGTGCCAGGCTTTGAATGGCAAACTTCAAAAACTGCTCGCAAAGCAGGCTACCATGTAAAATAACACCTTTAAATAAAATGAATGAGGGCGGAAAACCGAAAAGTTTTTCGCCCTCTTCTTTTATCAGTCGCTTATGATGTCTTTTCCAAAAGGCGTCAAAGCTAATCCTGCCAGTTTGAAATGCTGTAGCCCGAAGGGGATGCCAATAATGGTGATACACAGCACCACACCGAATGCCAGATGAGAAAGGCAAATCCAGATACCTCCCCAAAATATCCACAACACATTCATCAGTATATACAGGCAACCAGCCGAACGTTCACCACTCCGCACCGTTTTACCGAAAGGCCATAATGCAAGTGAAGCCATTTTCAGAGTTTGCATACCGAACGGAATACCGATAATGGTAATCATCATCAATAAACTGGCTACAAGGTATTCTATAGCGGTAAAAATACCTCCGAACACCAGCCATAATAAATTCATAAAACATCCCATAATTTTGCGTTTCTTGGATTCTAATACGCAAATATAGTTTTTTTATTTAATAACAAACTTATACTTACCCGTTAATTGCGCATCTTTATCTTTCAGGGCAATACGGTAAATCTCCGGCCCCCAAACATTGGAAAGACGTGTATCAGGCAAATTGATCGTTTCAACGGTTGCTATGAATTCACCGGGATATTCCAAAGTTACTTTCTGTCCCTGTACATCTATCGTCACCTTTCCGGGCACGGAAATATCCACCTTTCCCCAAGTGAGGAAGTTCACCTGATTAGGTTCTTTCGCTGATTTCAGGGAGAAATTATCGATAATCGTCAGTTGCTTATCGCCTAATGAATAGGCACGTGTCCAGTTATTTACCTCGGCTTCTTTCGGATAAGCAGTCGCAATGTTCGCTGAGAAGAAACGTTTCTTCGGTTGGCAGACAACATCTGTAGCCTTATAATTCTGACCGAAACTCTGGGGTACTCCGTTAATCATCGGCAAGTTATGGTAATTACTTTGCATGGTCCAGATGGTATAACGTTCACTACTGAACGTCTGACGTGTATAAGTTCCTACCCCCGCATCAATCAGCACAGGTATCGTATTGACATACAATGAAAATGTGCCTACATCATTATGATTATGACTTTCATTATTGAATCCGCCTTTCGTAGCCAGGAACCAACCGGACTTATTGGTCAGATAGCAGAATTCCGTTTCAGGATACCAGGTACAAGCAGGTATGGTATGGGCAGCAGTCGTCTTTTCCAGTTCTCCATTCCATAATATGGACTGCAAGGAGCGGAAAGTATCATTACCCAAAGGCACAGAAGGACGCTTACCATCCAACAGATAGGCAGCAAACTGCATCATTTCCTCACTGCCGACCGCACGGCCATAACGGTAAATCAACTGTGCATCGCCTCCACCCTTGGCAGAAGCATCCGCAAAGTTCACTACCCAACCGTTTCCTACATACGTACGACTGATATATTCTCCCATCCGGCGAATCATCGGTTCATTGAAAAGAGATACTTTTCCGGCTGTTCCATCCGAAAGTATCTGAAGATAGTCATACATTTTCCCGGCTGCATGTCCCCAATAAGACGGTCCTTCTTCACAAGCACCGTCAGCCTTTACAAAATTGATGAACTTGTCTACCGACTGCATGCTGCGCCAAACAGCCTTTGCCAGGCGGTCACGGTCATTCTCTAATAAAAGATAGCATTGCAATACATTGGAGTTACACCAAGGATTCCAGTTATTGATAATCATTCCCGGTTTCCATTGGAAAGCCATCCACCATTCCCGGTCATTGTTCATATAAGGATCGAGAATACGTTCCTGCAAAGTATGACGCAAGCGCTGAGAGATTACAGGATCTATTTTATCGAACGAATCATGGAAGAAGTAATATACCCACGACAACATGGAACCGAAGTTTCCCGAACCCAGATCAATCACCTGTTCGCGATAATCGGGCAAAGAGCGTTTGGTACTCTGGCGTACCAGATGGGCGGAAAGTACCCAAGAAGTCACCTCGCAACTATAAAATGCTCCATTTATCAGTTGGTCGATAAACCGTCCTTTTCCTTCGGCAAGTTCGGCAAGCATCAAAACATTGATTGCTTTCCGGTTGGCCTCATAAGGGTTCTGCATGATATTGCGTTCGCCACTGCGTTCATATTCCAGATAGTCGGTGGCGCGGATTACTTTCCATTCGTAATTCAACTGTTTTTCACCGGCGCGGATAAGCGTTTCTTTATCAGCACCCAGCAAAGCATCCCAACCGGCACGGTCGGTATAAGCAGGATAAGGTACCCATTTCTGATTCATCACCAATACCTCTTTCAGTTGTTCTTCACTACCGGCAGCTTTTTGTAAAAGATTTCGTTCAGTATAGGCATGTGCAGAAACACCTGCTACAACAAGCAGGCAAAAAGAAAGGAAAATACGGAAAAGCGTGTTCTTCTTCATGATATTTAAAAGTTAGATTATCTGTTATATGATGAGGCAAAAGTACACAAGTTCCGCCAAAACAGTGTACCTGATTATCCGTAGTTGGGTACAAAATCATCCATTTGTATATCGGTTTAATAAACCAAGTTCATTTCCAATCACTAAACTCAAAACTCAGCTGTTCCCAAACGCCCTTCTCCTCTGTCTCTTCCCGCGGATTAGAAACAGAGAGGCCTATCAGCCGGATAGGATGATGTTCATAATCCACTTCTTTCAGTAATTGTTTGGCCAAGGGAAGAATCACATCAAGAGTAATTAATTCTTTGGATTGCGTAATACTACGGGTTATCTGGTTGAAATCATGAAATTTGATTTTCAGCGTCAGTGTGTTTCCTTTAAAATCCTTATGTTCCAGACGCCCAACCAGTTCCACCGCAGTATGATATAGCTCGATGATAACTGATGAACGTTGCGAGATATCTTTCTCCAATGTATGTTCACAACCGATAGATTTACGAATACGCACCGACTCCACCGGACGAAGATCAATTCCTCTTGCACAATCATAATACGATGAACCGACTTTTCCGAACTCACGCAGTAACATGGCTTGTGAACAGGCTCGCAACTGTTCTCCATTGTGAATCCCCAATAAATGCATCTTCTTTGCCGTCACCGGGCCTACGCCCCAGAAACTCTCGATGGGAAGACGGGCTATAAAATCCAGCGCCTGGTCAGGGTGGATGGTACACAGCCCATCCGGCTTGCGATAGTCCGAAGCAATCTTTGCCAGGAACTTATTATAAGATATACCGGCGGATGCTACAAGATTAAGTTCTTTCCGTATCTTTTGTTTGATTTCCTTAGCAATATCCACCGCCAATGGAATGCCGGGTTTATTCTCCGTCACATCAAGGAAAGCCTCATCCAACGAAAGCGGCTCAATAATATCCGTATATTCATGAAAAATTTCATGTATCTGACGGGAAACATCCTTATACACCTCCATTCGTCCGGGCACAAAGATAAGTTGCGGACAAAGCCGCTTTGCTTTCGTCGACGCCATGGCCGAACGTACTCCATAGCGACGCGCCTCATAACTGGCAGCCGCCACCACTCCCCGTTCTTCCGCATACCCCACTGCAATAGGTTTTCCGCGCAACTCAGGATTGTCACGCTGCTCTACGGATGCGTAAAACGCATCCATATCTATATGTATGATTTTTCGTTCAGTGCCTTCGCAACACATCATGCATGATCACCTTTCCATTTTACTATTCATTTCCTCACATAGTGGGGCATCTCTCCAGGTATCTCCATGGAAATCTCTACCAGACCTCCCACCACACCATCTTGTTTCCATGCCGTCTGATAAATCATCTTCCTAACTCCATTCTTCTCAATGGTATAAGCATTGATACCTCCCGTTTCAAGCAGTTCGCGTATCTTGTCCTGCGATTGCGGATTATGACAATCAAATAAATTCTTGCCTATCAGACTGCCATGTTTGGCAAACGTGCGACATGCTTTCTCATTCATATAAAGGATGACTCCCTCTGTGTCACATACGGTTACGGCACAGTTCATTTCATTAGCCCATTCGTACATAGTTATTGCTTTTAAGTTACGGCTCATACCTTTTACTTTATGATCCAAAGATAACGTTTTTCCCAATGCCACTCCTACTGCCTATAACAAAATTATATATTCACGCTATTTGGTACATACGTATCTCCCATTCAAACCATTAACAAAAAACATCCAAACACTTAACAGAAAACTTTCTTATTACTTACTGAAAAAATTGTAAGTGTTAGGAATAAATTTTATCTTCGCACTTGGAACATTTGTTCCAAGCTTTGGAACTGATATCCGCAAAATAAGGACACACATCCGCAGTCTTGAAACAAACTTTGGCAAACAATATCCCAATAACTTAATTATCTTATCATTTCATGGCAGAATACAACATGCAGGAACTCAACCTGCCCAACGAAGAAGGCAAAAGAATCTTCTATCCACGCATAAAACTATACGGACAGGTGGACTTAGAAGCCATCGCCGATAAAGTGTCCTATGCCTCATCTTTCACCAAAGGCGATATCGTAGGACTGATACAAGCCATCACCGATGAAATTGCCTACCAGATGGGACAAGGTTACTCGGTAAAGATTGAAAACTTAGGCGTCTTTACCCCTGCCTTAGGACTAATGAAAGGGCGCGAACGGGAAAGTGGCGAAGAAGGTGACACCAAGCGAAATGCCGTAAGCATCTGCCTGAAAGACATCCATTTCAAAGTAGATAAAGAATTACTGCACAGAACATCCCGCCACTGTCAGCTGAAGCGCTCTTCCGAGAAGTTCCGGCAATCATCACAAATGTTCTCGCCGCAAGAACGATTGGAACGAGCTAAAGAGTATCTACGCCAGAATGCTTTCATGACACTCTCTGACTATTGCCAGCTGACCGGATTGCTGAAGACCAGTGCTTCACGCGAATTGAAAGAGTGGATTGCGCAGCCCGAAACCGGTATTGATTACAAAGGAAGAGGAACACACAAAATATACATTTTGCGAAAAACATAATGCAAATAGCACAGGCGCCGGAAGGAGCTACAGAAATTATACTCACTGTTCTCTCCTCATCCGAAGCAACCTCCGATATACAAAAATAAATGCCGGCACCAGGAACAGGACAGCCGCAATCCATGCCGTCGGATCACCGAAGCAGACCGCAAGATAGCCGAAAGCGGGCACTGCATAAAGACTTACCAGCACACGTGCTATCATTTCGGAAACTCCGGAAAGCATAGCAAGATTGGTATATCCCGCTCCCTGGATGGTATATCGCAGAATACAGAGCAATCCCAAAACCGGGAAGAAGGACACGGAAATATGCAGGAACAACTCCGTGTCCTTCAATATTTCCAGTTCAGACGCTTCCACAAAAAGCAAGGCAAACGTACGTGCCCCCAGCATCAATATGCAGAACGTAAACGCCCAGTAAATAATCATCATTAACGTACTTGCCTTTACTCCCATCCAGATACGTCCGGGCTTACCCGCACCATAATTCTGTCCGGTATAAGTAGCCATAGCAATGCCCAGACTTTCAAGCGGGCACATAAAGAACATCTTGATGCGCATGGCAGCCGTAAAAGCTGCTACACAAGCAGTTCCCAATGCATTGTTGGCGCTTTGCAACATGATGCTTCCGATAGCGGTAATCGAGAATTGTAATCCCATAGGTACGCCGATATACATCAGTGTCCGTGCCAAGGCGCCGTTGAACTTCCGTTCATCCGGTGTTCCCCGCAATATATCAAAACGGCGCATCATATATCCATAACACAACACAGCCGATACGCCTTGTGAAAAGACCGTAGCGATGGCGGCTCCCGCCACTCCCCAATCCAATACCAGGATACAGAACAAGTCGAGCAGAATATTAAGTATAGTAGAAAACAACAGAAACCAGAAAGGCGTCTTACTATCACCCAAAGCACGAATGATGCTGGACAGCAAATTATAAAAGAAGGTACAGGGAACTCCGATAAACGTTATCAATAAATAATAGTAGGCATCCTGGAATATGATATCTGGTGTACGCATCATCAGCAGAATATCCCCACACAGAATACTCGTAACTACCGCAATCACCACCGACATCACCGCTGCCAGTTGCAAACTGACCGATACATAACGACGCATCGTACTGTAATCCCGCGCTCCGAACTTCTGTGCCACAGGAATGCCGAAACCTCCACAACACCCATTGCAAAAACCAAGAATAAGGAAAACCACCGAAGTACTTGCTCCGACCGAGGCCAGTGCGTTAATACCCAAGAATTTACCCACGATTGCCGCGTCTACCAGAGAGTATGTCTGTTGTAGCAGGTTTCCCATCAACAGAGGCATAGTGAAATTGAATATCAACGGCAATGCGCGTCCTGCCGTCATTTCTCTTGATGTTGCCATAAATTAATCCTCTGAAAATTGCACGCAAAGGTAGGAAAAGATAAGATTACAGGAATTGACAAACGTCAAAAATATGCTTCGCCATGAAAAGAATTAAACTACAGTCCGTCCGCACCTCTCAAGACTGAACTGTGTGCCAGATAATCAGGAGTTTCAGCATAGATATACATCACACTTCCTCCTTTGATGGCATCAATGATAGGACGGGAAAGTTTTTGCGGAACAGCCGGACAGCCAAAGCTTCTTCCCAGACGTCCCCCTCTACTGACTACCGAAGGATCGGCATAAGCCGCCCCATGCATCACAATGGCACGCTCACGGGCCCGATCGTTGATTCCTTTTTCCAAACCATTCAAAATAAGCGAATACCCATTCTTTCCCTGATAAGTAGATTCTGTAAGATAGAACCCCAGTGAGCTTTTGTAGGAACCACATTCGTTGGAAAAGGAAGTGGCATAATTATCACCGCTATTCTTTCCGTGGGAAACAACCGATGAGAAAAGTACTTTACGTTCCCTCATGTCAAATACAAAAAGACGTTTTGCGGTAGAAGGACGGGAAAAGTCTATCAATGTCAGCACCTCCCGTTTACGATTGTCTATTTTATAATAACCTGCTACAGCCTGCCGGAAAGCTTTCCAGTTGACAACTCCTTCCAACTGCATGGAACGGTATAAGCTCGCATAAGCCTCAACATCAGATGAAGCAGCCCTTTCAGCAAAGTCAGGAGTGTTATCTGACGACTTGCCGCCCAGAAACAAGGTACAAGGAAGAAATAAGAATAAAACGGATACAATAAATCGCAACATAAAACTTTAGCCAGAGAAATAACGGCGGCTAAATTACAGTTTTTTCTCCAGACACCTATCACACAGATAGTTAAAAATGAGGATTCACTATTCAATCACCACAACCAAAGAGCGTTCGGTAGGCGCCCAATCGAAAACGAACTTGGAATGTGAAGTGGCATTGCGCACACACATATGCGAACGTGGAGTGGTTCCCAACGACCAGCTATACTCAATCATACTTGTACGCGGCGCATTCACCGGCACTCCGTGAATATAAGCTCCGTTCGTAAAACGACTGGCATAGGGGGCATAGCCTCCTGTCTCCGCCGAACCATCTTTCAGGAACACCATACGCGTTTTCTTCTGTTGAAGCAGATACATCCCCAGTGGGGTTTCCTGAGCATAGGGTGGAGCATGCATTCCGGTAGTGGCGGGATTCATGCTGCGTATCTTCCACTCACCTTCCGAGACATGTTCCAAGGTAGTAATATTCTGATCCAGGCGGTCGACAAAAATCACATGATTAAAGACGGTGCTATCCGGCAATTGTTTCAGGTATCTGCGTGGTGCCAGCCATTCTTCTTCAAAAGTGGCGGGTAATATCCGGTAAAAACTTCCCTCCTCGCCTTTCAGATAAGCGATAGTACCGTCTCTACCATAACGTTCGGGCACCAAAGTATCAGCGGGCAGATACAGCGGCACCGATTGATAGCGCTCCACGCCCAATGTATCAGATACACGGCGATACACATTCCGCACGAACTTACGTACCAGGGGAGCTTCTTTATTCAGATTCTTATAATTCTGCAACACCACCCACCTTGCAGTAGTATCGCGCTGCATATTCTCGATATAAGCCAGACAGTTCCGGATGACATCCCATTTGAAAGAGCGTACCGTATCCTTATATGGATAGGTATCTTCCAGGGTATGCTGGTCATAAAGCAATTCTTTGGTAAGGGAAATATCGGCAGCGATCAACTGTTTCTCCTTAGGATGAGGAAATTCCAGCACAGCCGTATCTTTAGGTTCAGCCTCCTGCACAACTACCGGCACAGGTGGTTCCTGCCGGTTACGACATCCGGCAAGAATCAAACCAACAACCACGCAGGCAAAAAGAACGGAATGTTTCATAAAATGAAATTTAACTATAACCTAATAACGACTATCCGCCTGTTATTGTTGACTCTTCATAGAAATCAATTATATAAGAAGTAACAGCAGGTATCGTTTCATCTTATTCAGGTAATACGGATTTCCGCAAAGATAGGAATTTAATGAAAGTTTCCGAAAGATATTGACGGTATAATATTAACCATTCGTTTATGAACAGAACCTTTTATATTAAAATTAGACAAGTTAGAAAGGCTTTATTTATCAATACATTACAAGGTCTAAACTCTTTGCATACAAAAAGTTAACTTCCTGTTGACAAGAAGTTGAGACCTTGTCGACAGGAAGTTAATACCTTGTAAGCGGAATATTTATCCCCTTATCAAAGCATCGAAACCGATAGCTTTCTCAGATTACTCCAACACTTTCTTTTTCAGATTAAATGTTGACAATACTTTTTTGCCGGAATAGAGTGTCACTATCAAATCATATTCCTTTCCTTCCTCAAACACATCTTTAGCAGAAAGCAATATATCTGTTTTTTCATAAGGCTTCAATGCCGGAACCATACCGGAAGCTACCTTTATTGTTTTTCCTTCCTTTTTATACGCTACTTCCACCAATGCTTTCTTTGAGCCGACCTGACCGAAATTCTGTATTTCCACTGTACATTCCAGTCCCTTCCCGGATTTGGTAATGACTGGGGCACGAGCTGAAAGGATCGGTTCTATATAATCAATGTATGGCAAACGTGCATACCCGTAAAGCATTCTTCCATCTTTGTATTTTCCAATCAACTTCGGGGCAAACTCATCTTTAGTGATGCCATTTCCTTTGCCATTGAAAGTTACAATCAAATCCTTGCCCTCATTTTCTGTGGTCAAAACCTGGCAACCTCTGCCATAATTTACTTCTTCAGAAGCACCGAAACGCAAGGAATTCACATCTATATCCGTCTGGGGATTGAAGCCTTCTTCCGCCTGTATCTTCACACGAATTGTTTTTGTACCCGAGGTGATAGGTTTCTCGTCCAGCATGGTAAGCAACAATCCCGGATTCAAGGGAATACTGATATTCTTTGAACTATGGTGATCAAAAGGTTTATCCTCATTTTTAAGCGTATCAATTACCGCGAAATTAGCCTGAATGGCACGTCCGTATTTATCCTGATACACTTTAAGGCGTTCATATTTGAACCAGTCTTCCACCTGCCCGTCTGCATGTACAGCAACTCCCGGCATATAAGCTTCACCCGGATCGACCACCCAGTTCACTCCATCCTTTGAACGAAGATAGAAAGCAATACGTCCCAGCCAATCATTAACAATCAGGTGATACTGAATATGATCGCGCCAGATTACGGGATCTTCAAACCGACCGTCTACATCCGGATAAACCCGTTTGTCGGTCAGTTGATTGTATTCCGATAGTCCATCTCTGCTGACCCAGATACCACCACCACGACAAACCATCACATAAGAGCTGTCTTCACGCTGGGCAAATGAAAGATTAGACAGACCTTCGATAATACGGCGGTCGCGTGCATTGAAATCAAACTTTCCATATTCCCATTTTCCATTCAGATCATCGGATACATAACGTCCATCAATCACATAAACAACATACCGGCCATCTTTAGCACGGAATATTTCAGGATTATGCCCTTTACCTATGATACGAACAGGCTTGAAAGGCCCTGTCAGATTATCGCTTACGGTATGAAATACGTATGAGTTAGGCCATTCCATGTGTCCTTTAGGTGAACATTCCAGCCAGCCGCAGGCAAATAGATGATATTTACCGTCTTCGCCTTTTCGGATATTTCCACCCCAATAAGACCAGATACCGTCTTCAATGCCATTATCGACATAACGCGGAAGCACACAGTCAGCGCCCCATGTATCGGATGAAAGTACATTTCCCTTCATCGGCAGGAAGCGATCCATAAAGCGGGCACCTTTCACTAATTGTTTCCATTCCGCAGGACGTTCCCGTTCCGTTATTTGTGAAAAAGAGGAATGACTGATCAGGAGCATGACTCCCAGTAGAGCAAATTTAAAGAGACTTCTTTCCATAAATATAATATTAAAATTGGTTTTAAATAGATTTACATGGCCAAAAGTAGAAGAATTGCATGTAAAAGGAAAAGGAAAGAAAGTAAAAAGGTACGTAAACCTTTACGTAAACAGAGATTACAGCTTTACAGATGCTTTTCATTTTCATCACGTTATTGTATACGATTCGGTGACAACTACCTAAGTAGTTGGAAATTAAGAGAGAATATCTGGTAAAACAAAAGTCCTTGAACTTTAGCAGTTCAAGGACTTACCATTTTTATTTGTGGAGCTGGAGGGAATCGAACCCTCGTCCAAACGAGGAAATCATAAGCTTTCTACATGCTTATCTTTGCCTAAATTTTCGAGCAATGGCAGAACCAAAGCCATCAACCATTGCCTTATCCTTTAAAGTTTCATTCTCGCCTCAAGGCCGACAAGAACTATCCCCGATGTAACTGCACCACTGGATCGGAATGCTTCGGAGCAACAGCTTCCGAGTGATGTCTCGTCCCAGCACCTGGTGCCGGGATTAAGCTAATCTACTATGATTCGATTAAGCAGCAAGAGCGTATTGTCTTTCGCCAGATAAAATTTTGAGGACTGAGATTAAAGTGCAAATCAACGACGCACTGCATGCTTACTTACTATTTCTACCCGCTGTCAAATCCAGTCAACCCCAGAATACATACGGTTTTTAGAAATCGTGGGGCAAAGATAAGAATTCTTTTGTTACTGTACAAAAGAATAGTGTGATTGCTTACTCCGGATTAATAAACCTTATCTTTTTATAAGACCCAAAGCAGTCTTGCATTACCATACGTACAATAAAAGCCAGTACTCCGGACGATTTTACCTTTCTTTCTCCCACATAACCCGTACCTTTGGCAACAGAAGATTATATACACAAAAATATAAATATCATGAAGAAACTAACTGCAATGACACTACTGCTCGGAGGCAGTACTCTGCTCTGCGCACAAAAGACCGTGAAGATACCCGCTGTGTACAAACCCGTCAAAAGCGAGATGTACAAGAAAGGCTGGATTGATTTCAACAAAAACGGAGTGAAGGATGTATACGAAGATCCGAATGCCTCGCTGGATGCACGTATCGAAGATCTGCTCAGCCAGATGACACTGGAAGAAAAGACATGTCAAATGGTAACCCTCTACGGTTACAAACGTGTACTAAAGGACGACCTCCCCACCCCCGAATGGAAACAAATGCTTTGGAAAGACGGCATCGGTGCCATCGACGAACACCTGAACGGTTTCCAACAATGGGGACTTCCCCCATCGGATAATCCCTATGTATGGCCGGCATCCCGCCATGCCTGGGCACTGAATGAAGTACAACGCTTCTTCATAGAAGAAACGCGCCTCGGCATCCCCGTAGATTTTACGAACGAAGGTATCCGAGGAGTAGAAAGTTACCGTGCCACCAATTTCCCCACACAACTGGGATTAGGACATACCTGGAACCGCGAACTGATACGCCAGATAGGATTAATCACCGGACGGGAAGCCCGTATGTTGGGATATACCAATGTCTACGCTCCCATCCTCGATGTCGGCCGTGACCAGCGTTGGGGACGCTATGAGGAAGTATATGGTGAATCTCCTTACCTCATTGCCGAACTGGGTATTGAAATGGTACGCGGCATGCAACATAACCATCAGGTAGCAGCAACCGGAAAACATTTCATTGCTTACAGTAACAACAAGGGTGCCCGCGAAGGTATGGCACGTGTAGACCCGCAAATGTCACCACGCGAAGTGGAAATGATACATGTCTACCCCTTCAAACGAGTGATAAAGGAAGCGGGACTATTGGGAGTGATGAGTTCGTACAATGATTACGACGGTGTCCCCATACAAGGCAGTTATTATTGGCTGACTACACGCCTGCGTGGCGAGATGGGTTTCCGGGGATATGTGGTTTCGGATAGTGATGCCGTTGAATATCTTTATACCAAACACAGCACCGCCAAAGATATGAAAGAAGCCGTGCGTCAAAGTGTAGAAGCTGGTCTGAATGTACGTTGCACTTTCCGGTCACCGGATTCATATGTATTGCCTTTGCGCGAATTGGTAAAGGAGGGCGGACTAAGCGAAGAAGTAATTAACGACCGTGTACGTGACATTCTGCGTGTAAAATTCCTTGTAGGACTGTTCGACGCTCCCTATCAGACTGACCTTGCAGGAGCTGATAAAGAAGTAGAGAAAGCTGAGAATGAAGCTATTGCACTACAAGCCTCTCGCGAAAGCCTCGTCTTATTGAAGAATGAAAACAACGTGTTGCCATTGAATATCAACAACGTGAAGAAAATAGCAGTTTGCGGCCCAAATGCAGACGAAGAGGGATATGCACTGACACACTACGGTCCTTTGGCAGTAGAAGTAACCACAGTGCTGGAAGGCATTCGTCAAAAATCCGAAGGCAAAGCAGAAGTACTCTACACCAAAGGCTGTGATCTTGTAGATGCCAATTGGCCGGAAAGCGAACTTATCGACTATCCGATGACAGATAGCGAACAAGCTGAAATTGATAAAGCAGTAGAAAATGCACGTCAGGCAGATGTAGCCTTAGTCGTATTGGGAGGCGGACAGCGTACCTGTGGTGAAAACAAATCGCGCAGCAGTCTCGAACTCCCAGGACGACAACTGAAACTGCTTCAAGCTGTACAAGCAACCGGAAAGCCCGTCGTACTGGTGCTGATTAACGGTCGCCCGCTATCCATCAATTGGGCAGACAAGTTCGTTCCCGCTATTTTAGAAGCATGGTATCCGGGGTCCAAAGGTGGAACAGCAGTAGCCGATGTACTCTTCGGAGATTATAATCCGGGTGGAAAACTGACAGTCACTTTCCCGAAAAGTGTCGGACAAATTCCTTTCAATTTCCCCTGCAAACCTTCTTCACAGATTGACGGTGGAAAGAATCCGGGACTGGATGGAAACATGTCGCGTGTCAACGGTGCACTCTATTCATTCGGATACGGTCTGAGTTACACCACTTTTGAGTATTCCGGCATCGAAATCAGTCCGAAAGTGATTACACCGAACCAAAAGGCAACTGTGCGCTGCAAAGTAACAAATACCGGAAAACGTGCAGGCGATGAAGTGGTTCAGCTGTATGTTCGCGACATCCTGAGCAGCGTTACCACTTACGAAAAGAATCTGGCAGGCTTTGAGCGTATCCACCTGCAACCGGGAGAAACGAAAGAGGTAGTTTTCACCCTCGACCGCAAACAGCTGGAATTACTGGATAAGCACATGGAATGGGTGGTGGAACCGGGAGACTTCAGCATTATGGTAGGTGCTTCTTCCGAAGACATCCGCCTGAGTGGAAAATTGACAGTAGAAGATCCAAACGCCCCCATGCAAGCACAGGCAAAACCGGATGTTCCCGTAACTGCCAGCACCAATCCGGAAAGTGTAATGAACGTGCTCGATAAAAAAATGAATACTGTTTGGGAAGGAAATAAAGGAGATTATATTACCTTTGCCTTGGAGAACGGCTCCAAGGTAGATGGCGTTTCCATTGCATTCAGCAGAGGCAACGGTCTGCCGGCGGAGTTTGAAATCCAGCTTTCAAGTGGCGGCGGACAATTCCTGACAGTTTATTCGGGTACAGTCAGCGAATACGGAAAGTTGATTTCATATACGTTCAAAGGAACTACTGCCAGCGATTTGCGCATTGTGCTGAATGATGACCGTGTAGGAGTGGCAGAAATAGTGTACGAAGTACGCTAAAGAGTGATAAGGTGATAAAGTTATAGCGTGATATTTTACCACATTATCACCTTATCACTCTATAACATTATCACTTTATAACATAATATCATGAGAAAACTTCTTTTTTGTATGCTTGGATTAGCAATGACAGCCTGCGCACCCCGCAAAGCGGAAAACGTAAACAACGGAAGTGACGAACTTGCTATGCTGGTAGGTACGTACACCGATGGAAACAGCAAAGGTATTTACACCTTCCGCTTCAACCAAGAAACGGGAGTTGCCACCTCGCTCAGCTCTATCGAAGTGCTCAACCCGTCTTATCTCATCCCTTCGGAAGATGGAAAGTTTGTCTATGCCGTCAGCGAAATGAACGACACAACAGCTGCTCTCAATGCTTTCTCCTTCGATAAGGAAACAGGAAAACTCAGTTTGTTGAACCGGCAGCCCACTATGGGAGCCGATCCCTGCTACGTTGCCACCAATGGAAAAGAAGTACTCACAGCCAACTATAGCGGAGGTAGCATGTCTATCTTCCCGTTGAAAAAGAATGGTTCATTAGAGCCTGTCGATACGCTCTTTGAAGGCAGTACCGGCGGACCGGACGCTGAAAGACAGGCAACACCCCACGTGCATTGCACTGTCTTCTCTCCGGATGGAAAATATATCTTTGCCACTGACTTCAGTGCCGACCGCATCCTGCGCTTTGTCATACATCCGAAAAGCATTATCCCCCACCCTTCTGCCGAAGCCATTGACGTAGATCCTAATTCCGGTCCACGTCATCTCACTTTCAGCCCTAACGGCAAGTACGCGTATCTTATCAGCGAATTATCTGGTAATATCACCGCTTTCAGTTACTTGGATGGTAAACTGGAAAAGATACAGACCATTGCAGCCGACACACTCCGTGCACGTGGCAGTGCCGATATACATCTCAGTCCCGACGGGAAATACTTGTATGCCAGCAATCGCCTGAAAGGTGACGGTCTTGCCATCTTCGAAGTAAATCCGGGAACCGGCATGTTAGCAAAAGTAGGCTACCAGTTGACGGGGATTCATCCGCGTAACTTTATTATCACCCCGAACGGGAAATATCTGTTAGCCGCCTGTCGCGATAGTCATGTCATTCAGGTATTCCAACGAGATTCCGTAACAGGTCTGTTATCAGATACCCATCAAGACATCAGTATTGACAAACCCGTTTGCATCCAATTCGTAAAATAACCGGGTAAAAGCTTGACTTCCGGTTTTTAATGTCGTATATTTGTCATCGTAATCCTGATTTAGATTCGGATTCACAGATAGTAACAGGGAAAAGCATTTGCTTCTCCCTGTTTTTTATATCCGATACCTTTTCAGGCGAAAAATAAGATACTTTGAGGCCAAATACATCATCTATTGAGGTAAAACAAACCATCTATCGAGATGAAACATACCACCTAATGATACAAAAGAAATGATCTATTGGGACAAAACATACCATCTCATGGAGCGAAAAGAGCCGTTAACTCACCCAGACAGCCTATTCTGTTAATATTCTATAATCTTACTCTTGACAAAAATAACTTCATTAACTTTGTCCCTTAACCGAAATTGTTTAAATAACGCGACTTATGAAGAAAAAAAATATAGTATTACTCTCAGCACTGTTGTTCTCCGTTTCTGCCATAGCGCAAACAGAAGTGACAACAGGTATCATGCGTGGCAAAGACTACGGCGTTACTTACGTACTTCCGAAAACAGAAATCGAACTTACCGTGCAAGCCACTAAACATATCTATACCCCCGGAGAATTTTCCAAGTATGCTGACCGCTATCTGCGATTAACCAATGTCTCTTCTGAACCGGAAACTTACTGGACATTGGACAAGATACAAACAGCAGTAGTTGGTATACCTGATAAAGAGAATGTATATTTCGTGAAGATGAAAGACAAAACCGTGGCTCCTCTTATTGAATTGAGTAAAGACGGCATCGTCTACTCCATCAACATGCCGTTGGGCAGCGGACAAAAGAAAGCAGCTCCTGCCACTCCCAAGGCAGCAGATAATGCTCCTAACGTCAATCCCCGTAGCTTCCTGACAGAAGAAATCCTGATGGCAAATTCAACGGCAAAGATGGCGGAACTGGTTGCAAAAGAAATCTATAACATCCGTGAAAGCAAAAATGCCCTGTTGCGCGGTGAATCGGACAACATGCCCAAAGACGGTGCACAACTAAAGCTTATGCTGGATAACCTGACCTTGCAGGAACGTGCAATGACCGAAATGTTTGCAGGTAAAGTGACAGACGAAGAGAAAATATATACCATCCGCATCGTCCCCAAAGAGATGAAGAATGAAGTCGCTTTCCGTTTCTCCAAGAAGTTGGGTATTGTAGCTAACAATGACCTGGCAGGCGAACCTATTTATATCACGGTAACTGACCTTAAAAGCATAAAAATCCCTGAAGTCGATCCAAAGAAGAAGGTGGATGAAGGTGTTGCCTACAATGTACCGGGTAGAGCTCACGTTACATTAAGCTATAACAATAAAGAATTGTATAATTCAGAAATCCCTGTCACACAATTTGGCGTAGTCGAATATCTCGCTCCTGTACTGTTCAATAAGAATTCCACAATAAAGGTATTATTCGATCCTGAAACAGGGGCTTTATTAAAAGTTGACAGAGAGTAATTTTATAAATCCATCCTTTCGTAATTGCATCACATAAGTTGTGACTCGTGAAGCATAATTCTCATCAGGATGGAAATGATCGGCAAGCTGGAAAACAATCTCCCGTACCGTACGCCGCCCGTCTATCAGACGCCACACTGCACTGCCGTGTTCTTCAAGGCGGACATGAATATCAGGAGACATGCTTTGCGGTAACAAAAGCCGGCGCATCCACTCATACTTGAAGCGGGGATAGGAGATTACAGCGTAATCTCCCTCCCATTCGGTCAAGATGTGGTCACAACGAACCGGAACAGCATCCAACAGACTGACTTTTCCTTCTGGTGTTTCCATACTCGTATCTGTTTACACTTATTTCTGAATATTGGGTTCTTCCAATTGATAACCAAACTTTTTATCGGCTCTCTTCAGCATAAAGGCTACCACAAGAGACAAACAAGCAATACCTGTAAATATACACATAGGTATCGTATAGTCGTACAGATTCGTTCCATCCGCCTTCTTGCCCACGATACAATAAAGATCAAGTACCTTACCAATCAGCGTAGGAATACCCCACAAACCAATATTCTGAATAAAGAAAATCAATGCATAAGCTGTACCCAACTGGCTTACAGGGAATATCTTAGCCACCGCAGGCCACATAGCAGAAGGCACCAACGAGAAAGCAATACCCAGAATAATCATCAAACCAATAGCCACTAACCAGTAATTAATGGCAGGAATGGCATAAATAAAGTGCACACCTATCAGCATTGCAGCACCCAGTATCATAATAGAAGCTGACTTACCGCGTTTATCTATAAATCCACCGAATATTGGAGTAAGAATCAAAGCACCCAAAGCCGGCAATCCGGCAAAAGTACCCGCTACATTCTCATTAATACCATATTTGATAATCATCAACTCGGAAGCAAACTTCTGGAAAGGGAATACACAGGAATAGAATAATACGCACAGCAAAGCTATCAACCAGAAGCCCGGGTTAACGAGGATATTCTTCACATCTTTGAAAGAGAATTTCTCTTCCTCCCCTTCTGTACCTGCTGCTATAGCTTCTGCTTCCATCTGCCTGTCAAGCTTCTTATCCATTACTGAAAAAATAAAGAAAGCAACCAGACCACCTAAGAGAAGAATCAATCCTACCAATACCGGAGTAGTGATACCGAAAGCACGTGCCAAAGGAATAGCCACTGCATAACCGGCTTGCGAACCGATACGTGCCAGTGCTACCTGTACACCCATAGCCGTAGCCAGTTCTTTACCCCTGAACCACTTGGCTATAATTTTAGAAACAGTGATACCGGCAACTTCCGCACCTACACCAAAAATGGAATAGCCGGCAAATGCAACGAATACGCCTGCTTTATAACCGAAAATCTCGTTAAGACCGAAAATCTGTGCATCCGGACCGGCAAGCCCTGTCATGGCATAATATTCAAGTGCCGTACCTCCCACCATCAAGATAGTTGATAATTTACCAGTGAAACGGATACCAAAACGGTCAAGGATTAATCCACCCCAAATCAGCATCAGGAAGAATACATTCAGGAAACTATATCCACCTGTGAAGAATCCAAAATCACTACTTGTCCAGGCAAGATCCGACTCCAACATTGTTTTCAGTGGCGCTACCACATCGTTTACATAGTAAGCTGCCATCATTGTGAAAGCAACAATTACCAATGCTCCCCACCGGGTAGCTTTGGAGTCATTCAATTTAAGTTTTAATTGTTCTGTCATTGTACTATTTAGATTAATTATTAGTCAGATTGCATAATCCCGACAAAGGTAGTTAAATCCGTCATAAAAAGAAAAAAGGCTGACACCTTTTCGGCATCAACCTCTTTCTTATTTCTTTTGCGGGATCATCCGCGCTTAGCTTTAGTTAGCTGAATCTTCAGCAGCCGGAGCAGTTGTTGCAGGAGTTTCTGTTGTAGCAGGAGCTTCTGTCTGCGGAGCAGCTGTACCAGTAGGCATGTTATACGGATTGGTCTTTTCTTCTTTTTGAGCTTGCTCCAGAATCACATCGCCTCCCTTACCGGAAGAAGTAGGAACCACATAAGCAGTAGCAATACTCATTACGACCATGAATCCTGCCAAGAACCATGTTCCTTTTTCCAGAAAGTCAGTAGTCTTGCGCACACCCATAATCTGATTGGAAGAAGAAAAGCCGGATGCTAAACCGCCTCCTTTGGAATTTTGAATCAATACAATGAAGCACATCAGCAAAGATGCAACCACCATTAAGATAACTAAGAATAAATACATTTTGTTATTTTGA
>NZ_MSHA01000042.1:131195-148131 GCF_001940965.1 Bacteroides sp. Phil13
TTAATTTTTTAATAATTTCAAGAGCCTTGTCATATCGGCGCTGTTTGATATAAATTTTCGCCAAAGTTTCAGTAAAACAACTGTCATCCAAATCATCCGAAGCTGATTTAGGAGTCGTCTCTTCATCAGTATCCGTATCTTCGGAATCATCTTCCTGCTCTGTTTCTACCTCTGTGGGCTGAGGAATCTCTTCGGCTATAACCGGTGTTTCTTCTTCGACTTCGTCCTCTTCCTCCTCAATCAATGGAAGTAGAAGCGGATTTTCCTCTTTCAGCAACTTCAGGCTGATACCTTCCTCAGTTTCACTCTGCCGGATAAATCCGTCTATCAAATCCTGTCCACGCAACTTGGGTACTTCCACCGGAACAGTCGATGATGTATCTGCCTCGTCCGTATCTTCATCATCCTGCATCAGATAGGCGGTATAATCCATTGAATAATCCAACTCTGTCGTCTGAGAATGTTCTTCCGGCACAGTAGCAAGGAAAGCGTCTATTAATGAAAGGGTACGGTCGACACTCGGCTCTTCCTCCAACTCCCTCCCTACAACAGACTCTGAAGTACGAGGATGAAGGGCATATCGGTCACCTTCAATCAGGTAAAACAATACACGGCGGTCCGATACATACAGTACGGCCTTACGTAATTCTGCACCGAAGTTAACATCGTGCAGCACATAGAGGTTCTTGAGATAGAGCAAACGCAGGGACTGAAAGTAAGGATAGCGGGTTACCAACGTACGAAGTTCGTATAAGGTATCCCGGTTCAACGCCTCGGGATGCTGTATCCATTGTTGCAAATGTACAGGCGTCATTCCTACTCCTACCAGTTAGCTACGGTTGCGTTAAATATTTGTTCCGTTATGTCTTTCACCATCAGTTTAATTAACTCATCCTGCACTTCGGTCAGCAATTTGGAAGAGTCATAAGTCTGGAAAGCGGAGAATTGTTGGTCAGTAAAATCGTCTTTGTGATCCGTATTATTCACAAAAGAAACCTTCACTGTCAAGGTGACTTTTACTTTTGAAGAATACCCACTGGCATCCACCGCTTCGTTATATTGGTTATAACCGGTAATCTCGCCATCAATTTCAATATCGGCATTGCCATTCACAAGTGATAAACGGGTCTGACGAATGAACAAATCTTTCAGCCCCTGATTAAATTCAGTAGCCAGCGGAGCATAAACATACTCCGCACGATTCTGGAAATCAGCTATCGAGACTGTCTTTACCTTGGAGTAGTCAATCGAACTAATCGGTGCCAGTCCTACTTTAATACTACACGAATTTACTATCAGTAACACGCTCAACAACAATGCTGTCGAAGCTATTTTTCTAATCCAATCCATATTCTTTAATCTTTCTGTATAAGGTACGCTCGGAAATATTCAGATCCTTTGCCGCACTCTTGCGTTTACCATGATGTTTTTCCAAGGCTTTTCGTATCATTTCTTTCTCCACCTCATCCAGAGAGAGAGATTCTTCTACATATTCTTCCGTATCCTGTATGTCATCATCAATATCATGAGACGGTTTTATGGAAGGATGAATGATGGTAGGCACACTCTGAGAAACCGGAGTTACCACAGCAGGCGGTTGGGCGAAATAAGTAGCAGGCACAGCCGGAGCAGCAGCTTTCCCACGTTCAGTCATGATCTCATGCACCAGCTTTTTCAATTCCGTCACATCCTGGCGCATATCGAAAAGAACCTGATACAGGATTTCCCGCTCACTTTCAAAACTCTTGGATTCCTTCACACCAAACAAAGCGGGAAGGCGTTGCATACTATTCTGCGCCGGCAGGTATCCACTCAAAATGGCCGCATTGATTTCACGGTTAGTTTCAATGATGGAAATCTGTTCCGTAATATTCTTCAACTGCCGTACATTACCGGGCCATGAATAAGAAATCAATAATTGCTTAGCATCTTCCGTCAACTGGATGGCAGGCATACGATACTTTTCTGCAAAATCTGAAGCAAACTTACGGAATAACAGGAATGCATCCTCTCCACGCTCACGCAGAGGGGGTACCTGAATAGGTACAGTATTCAAACGGTAATACAAATCTTCACGGAAACGTCCTTCGGAAATGGCCTGTGTCAAATTAACATTAGTAGCTGCCACAATACGAACATTGGTTTTCTGCACCTTAGACGAACCGACTTTTAGAAACTCGCCACTCTCGAGTACCCGGAGCAGTCGAGCCTGCGTAGGCAAAGGCAATTCTCCCACTTCATCCAGGAAGATTGTTCCACCATCCGCCTCCCCAAAGTATCCTTTCCGCTCACCGATGGCACCGGTAAAGGCACCTTTCTCGTGACCGAATAACTCCGAGTCAATGGTTCCCTCGGGAATGGCACCACAGTTCACTGCAATGTACTGGCCGTGCTTACGCCTACTGTATTGGTGAATGATCTGGGGAAAGCTCTCCTTACCCACACCACTTTCTCCGGTTATCAGTACAGACAGGTCGGTAGGCGCTACCTGAATGGCAACGTCTATCGCACGCATCAATGCTTCATTGTTCCCAATGATACCGAATCGTAATTTTACTTGTTGTATTTCCGCTTTTGTCATTCTATAAATCTTCTTCCACACTATCGAGTTTCAGCTTATCGCTGTCATCACGCTTTTCGTAATATTGTTTTCGCAAGGGGTTGGCATGTGCTTCCTTATCGCGCAGGCGATTACGGAATACATCGATAGCCACATAAATAGCCTGACGGAAAGAGTCCGCACTGGCCAATCCTTTTCCTGCAATATCATAAGCAGTGCCATGAGCCGGTGAAGTACGTATCACAGGCAATCCGGCAGTATAGTTCACACCTTCATCCATTGCCAGTGCCTTGAACGGAGCCAATCCCTGATCGTGGTACATGGCAAGCACTCCATCGAAATGAGTGAAATTACCTGAACCCATGAAACCGTCAGCCGGATATGGGCCATAGCACAATATGCCTTTTGCAGCCATTTCTTTCAATGCAGGAATAATAATCTCTTCCTCTTCTTTTCCCAGCAATCCTTCGTCGCCCGCATGCGGGTTCAGAGAAAGCACAGCTATACGTGGTGCACCGATAGCAAAATCCTGCTTTAATGAATGATTGAAGATAGCTAATTTCTCCTGTATCAGTTCTTTCGTTATAGTCGATGCAATCTGGCTGACAGGAATATGCCCTGTAACCAAAGCCACCCGAAAATCATCTTTCATCAGAATCATCAGTGACTTGGCACCATCGCCCAGACGTTCTTCTATATATTCCGTATGACCGGGAAATGCAAAAGTCTCCGACTGAATGGTATGCTTATTGATAGGAGCAGTAACAATCACATCGACCAGTCCCTCCTTGTATTCTTCAATAGCCCTTTCCAGTGCTCCAAGTGCAGCTTTTCCGGCTTCGGGATCTGCTTTCGAAAATTCCACCTTTACTTCATCATCCGTACAGTTCACTACGCTCAGACGATTATGAACCGCTTCTGCAGCAGAGTTCACGATACTGAAGTTTGTCGGCAAATCGAGTGACTTACGATGATAAGCAGCCACTTTAGGCGAACCATAAATAATAGGTGTACACAGTTCCAACATAACAGGGTCAGAGAATGTCTTCAAAATAACCTCATAACCCACGCCATTTATATCTCCTTGTGTAATGCCGACTCTTATTTTATTATCTTCCATTTTTAAATATATATCATTTTTTAATGAGGATGCGTCAGAAGTCCCAGTGATAACTTTTCATCCGCAGATTACGCGGATTACACAGATTCGTTAAAATCCCAATCTGCGTTATCTGTGTAATCTGCGGATGAAAAATATTTCTTCAATAATGATTCTCCTTATACATTCTCAATATTATTTTTCTTGATCAGCAGTTGGGGCTTGCTCTTTCTTCACCCCCAATGGTATCTCTGCATCTGTTTGCTTGTCACCCGGAACTCTCAATGTATAAAGAGATGCTTCCATTTGACGCATCAGATTGCGTTTCAGTTTATCAGGTGAATAAATGAAGGCTTCTACAACAATGATACGTTGATTCACCGGATCCAGACGCATGTGCGATACATACGGACCACCCATAAAATCACCTTTCATACGCCACAAGCCACGAGCTTCCAGTGCATATTCTCCTTGAATATTGAGAGGGCGTACATCAGTCATCAAGGTATCAGTAGCCATATACATACCTTCCTTAGCTCCCGGAATGTTAGCTTTCATAACAGAATCACGCATCTGCACAAAATATTCCTTAGTAAAAGTATTCTTGTCTCTATAAGGGAAAGAGTAAATGACAAAGTTCTGATCAGCGGTAGCTGCATTCGTACCTGCCCAGAAGAAATTCTCTCCTTGCTTAGTAGAAGAAAGCTCTGCCGGTACCCATACATCACAATCAAACATACTCTTAACCTTCGTAGACACATAATCATTATGTTTCCTTTCCAGCTGTGCAATCTGACGATTCATCTCCGCACGGGTAAAGAAATCAATAATAGTCTGTTTGTTTTCCGTCACAAACGTTTGGAATGAAGCTTCATCAGGAGCCTGTATCGTCAGGATAGTCTGCGGAGATGCATATACATCCTTCGCATATTTAAATTTAGGCTGAGTATAAATATCCTGCACATCAGCAATGATAATATTGCGAATCAACTTTAATGTAGCATCATAATTTGCCGGAGAAGTGTACATCATGCGGAATGAACGCTCAGACTGGGGAAGCCCCGGCACATCCGTATCAAGTACATCATAAAGCGCCCTACCGGCAGGACGTTCCCACATAGCTGGATCTACTACTACCAGGATTTCATACGCACGACCACTTGAAGTCGCACCAAACACGCCCTTCTTACCGCCACTACATGCGGAAAAGGCTATTGCTACAAGAGCTAAACTTAGATAAAACAGGTGCTTTCTCATATACTTACCAGTTAATGTTTCTACAAAACTACGAAGAATACGTATATCATCCGAGCCAAAGTTAATAATTTATATTAATTCTTGTTTATTCTCTTCCTGCTTGGCAGTAGAAAGCATACCACAGGCAGCGAATATATCTTCACCCCTGGAAGCACGTATCGTAGTAAACAAACCGTGGGAAGTTAGGTAATCACGGAGTTTAGTCATCGTTTCCATATCCGCCCCCTCCAGATCTACCCCGGGAATAGCATGAAAACGAATAAGATTGATACGGCAATCCAGCCCGCGCAAGAGTTTCAATAATTCTTTAGCATAGAGCAACGAATCATTCACGCCCTTAAAAACAATATATTCAAAGGATAGTCTACGCTGTTTACTAAAATCATAGTTTTTTAACAAGTCTACCATTTCTGTAATGGAGAAAGCCTTCTCAGCAGGCATCAATTCCCGGCGCTGCAAAACAACCGGAGAATGTAGGCTGACGGCCAGATGGCATTCAGATTCCTCAATAAAGCGTTGAAAACCTTTGCGCAGACCAACTGTAGAAAGAGTAATCCGTTTGGGACTCCATCCATACCCATAGGAAGCAGTCATAATTTCCAAAGCTTTCAGCACCTCATCCAGATTATCCAGAGGTTCTCCCATACCCATCATTACCACATTGGTCAGCTTGTCCCTTTCAGGGAGAGAATTGATCTGATTGATAATTTGGTTGGCAGTCAGGTTAGCGGTAAAGCCCTGCTTACCCGTCATACAGAATTTACAATTCATCTTGCATCCCACCTGAGACGAAACACAAAGTGTGGCACGGTCTTCATCCGGAATGTAAACTGCTTCAACAAAATGTTTATCCCCTGCCCGATACAAATATTTCACCGTACCATCCACCGAGTGCATAGCTTCCACAGGTACATCTGCTCCCACTTCATAGATATCTTTCAGGAGGTCCCGGTGTTTTAGCGACAAGTTGGTCATGTCATCTATGGAATTCACTTTCTTGTCATACAGCCATGAAGCTATCTGCTTAGCGGCAAATCCGGGCATTCCCAGTCTCTTCACCGCCTCTTGCAATTCAGTGAGTGTTAGTCCTAAAAGAGTTTGTTTCGGCATAATTATCTATCAATCTATCCAATTTATCTTTGCAAAGGTAGGAATAAAGTTGCATAAAGGCAATTACAGACACAGAAAATGAGATCCCCCCCTAAAGAAAAAGCCGTCTGATATTACATCAGACGGCTTTTCTTATATTATTATTCTGCAAATTCTTAGAAGAACAAATAACGACTGTCTTTCACATCAGCCTTCAGATACAAGTCGTTGAGGAACTGGCTTGCCATACGGGCATGCATATTCTGCAACGTAGCTTCTTCCGTTTCCTGGTTGAAAGTCTCATTCAGCTTTTCTTTAGCATACGGCTGAAGAACGAATACACCGCCATTACCCTTAATCGGAGCACTCAGTTTATTCAGTTCAGCAATAGATGCATAGGCACCTACCAACGGTTCGCTGGCACGTAATGCCGGAACATAAGCAGGAGCTGCAAAAGTTACGTGCTTCACAGAGTCGCTTACTGCTTCAGCCATAGATTTGTATTGGTCGAATGAAGTTGCACCGGCTGCTTTCATATCAGCCATAATCTTCTCAGCTTTCTTGTCACGGATCAATTCCAGTCTCAGTTGGTCTTTTACCAAAGCCAATGGACGATAACCTTCCGGAATAATGGCAGACACACCTACAACCAACATACGATCACTTTCACCACATTCATACAAACCGGATACTTCACCAGGTTTTGCAGAGAAAGCCCATCTCAAAGCTTCCTTAGTACCTCTGATACTACCGATACCATGTTCAGAGCTATACAGGTCATTTCTATCCAACAGTTTATATCCTGCATCTTCAGCGTTAGCTACCATCTTTTCCAAAGTCGGATTAGCAGCGATAAACTGACTGAAATCATTGTATGCTTTGCTATAAGTTTCCTTGCTGAATTCTACCGGACGTTTGATAACAGCTACTTTATATTTATCTTTAACAGCCTTCTTGTCCATTACCTGTAAGATAATGTTTGCCTGTGCCAAAGAAAGGTTAGCCATTTCATTCTTACCAAGAGTAGTAATTGTATTCACATACTTCAGATTGTCACCATCCAACTGCGCACCTTCATAGTTAGCAGAAGAAATCCAAGTAGACTCACCTGTCTGACCGTACTTCTTAGCAATCTCTGCAAAGTCAGCACCACCCTTGATAGCAGTATAGATACTGTCAGCCAAAGCTTTGGTCTTAGCAGCATCTTCAGCCACTACCTGTATCTGGCGATACTGAATAGAGTCCGGCATAGAGGCTGTAGCCAATTTCTTGAATGAATTGATTGTATTATCTGTTGCATTGTAGTAAGGACCATATACGCCACCTACGGAAACAGAGTCCAGACGAGCAACTACATCAGTAGGCAATGCCTTAGAAGTATAATACAAATCAATATAAGGAACTTCTGAACCTGCCGCACGAACCAGAGTAGAATAATCACCCGGAGTACCTGCAAGCTGTTCTGTATATTCCACAACTTCCTCTTGGATAGCATTTCTATCTTCAGGACTTGCAGTTACCTGTACATCAATGAACTTGATATTACGAGTTTCTACATATTGTCTGAATTGTTCTTTCTTCTTGTCGTAAGCAGCTTTCAGGTCTGCATCTGTGATGGCTACAGTTGAATCTTCAATAGAAGAATAAGGAATAGCAGCCAGCAACAAATCAGATTGGTCTACTCTTGCATCAAAAGCAACCTGAGCTTCTACCGGATTAGAGAAAAGAGATTTGGAAACCAAAGCCTGATATTTCTCAGCCAGGCGAGTCTGAATCAGTTGTTTTTCCAGGAAAGACCAGAACTTGTACATAGACTGATAATATTCAGCGTATTGTGCCGGCATCTGGGCTGTATTCATCTTAGAGTAATCCACCAAGAACTTCTTCAACATATCTTTATCAAAAGCACCGGTTTGCGGGTTACGGAACGGAGTTTGTTGCAGCATCGGGTGTACACCTGCATCGATGATTGCCTGAATTTCTGCTTTAGAAACTGACAAGCCAAGTTTTTCCGCTTCGTTTTCAATCAACTTATTGTTAACGTAGTTTCTCCAAACTTCATCTTTAATCTGATTGTTTTCTTCATCGGTAAGTGCGCTTGTACCTCTCGAGAATTTCACAACTTCAGTATATTCTTCTACCAAGTTCTGATAATCCTGAGCGGAAAGTGCCTCTCCGTTAACCTCTCCTACATCATGTGACTGGTGTGGCTGCAATACCTTCCAAGCATCTCCTGCGATGAAAGCGAACAGCGCCAAACCAATAACAATCACCAATAAGGGTCCTTTAGACCGAATGTTTTGTAATGTTGCCATTTTAGTTAATATGATTTATTTGTTTATTATTATTTTCTCCAAACTTCATTTTAGCGCACGAAGATACAAAAAATGCTAATACGCATCTATTTATTCTTTAAAAAATTACGCTATTCTGTTATTATTCCACCACTTTCAGGCGTACCAACTCTATTTTTGTGGCCGTAACCTTAATAATTTTAAACTGAAATTTATCAATCGTCACTACTTCATGCAATTTCGGGAAACTTTGATAACGATTCAGAATCAATCCGCCTACCGTCATATAATCATCTTCTTCCGGTAGATCCAGATTGAATGTCTCATTTACCTTTTCTATTTCCAAACGACCGGAAAGTACATATTCATCCTCTCCTATTTGTTTGCATACATACGAAGTGTTATCATGCTCATCTTCGATATCACCGAATATTTCTTCAACCAAATCTTCCAACGAAACAATACCGGACGTACCGCCAAACTCATCCACCACCACAGCAATAGTTTTCTTCTGCTGCATAAACAGCTTCATCAACTTATGTGCTGCCATTGTTTCGGGCACAATGGGCACCTCCTTTACATTATTCCGCCAATCAGCAGGATTACGGAACATTTCAGATGAATGAATATATCCTACTACATTATCAATATTTCCGTCATAGACTATAATCTTAGAAATACCGGACTCCACAAAAAGGCTCTTTAATTCTTCCAGAGAAGTCGTCAGATCCACAGCAACCACTTCTGTACGTGGTACAATGCAATCGCGTATTTTAATACTGGAGAAATCAAGTGCATTCTGAAATATCTTCACTTCGGCATCCAGCTCCTCTTCATCTTCGGCATTATCAATGCTGGTCTGAACAAAATAATCCAAATCCACTTTCCCAAAAGCTTTATCGGATGCCTCCTTGTTGATCTTCATCCCAAACATACGCAAAAAAAGATAAGACAGTCCCGAAGACAATTGAGATATCGGATATAAAATGACATAACAGATAAGTAACGGGAAAGCACAGACTTTCAACACAAGATTGGGATTAATCTTGAATAAAGTTTTAGGAAGGAACTCACCCGTTACCAGGATAATAAGTGTGGAGATGACTGTTTGTAACAACACTTCCACAAAATCATTGGAGATTAAATCTCCCAGTAAATGCACTTTGATAACTTGCGCCATAAGGATACCATAAATAACCAGCGCAATATTATTACCTACCAGCATGGTAGATATAAAGTTATTTGAATTACGGAAGAAATAAGAAAGGATACGTGAAGTCACACCGTCCTTACGTTCCATTTCAAAACGTAGTTTATCTACGGAAACAAAAGCAATCTCCATACCCGAAAAAAAGGCGGAGAAGGCCATAGTAATCAATAAATAAATATAGGTATCCATAATTTATGGTTTGATACTATCGGTTCGCACACTTCCAGTTTGCACACTATCGGTTCGCAAGCTGTCTGCAGGCGCTGTGGCATCATCATCCACATAGAAAATGCCTTCCGGCTTTCTTATTGTATAAATAGTCATTTGTTCATTGGAGTCAAAGCCATGTCCCGTGATGATCCGGTCAGGCTGCTCAATACGGATAAACTGATCGGAATAGATAGTGTGCTTGTTCTGGTCCCAATATAACAAGTCAGTCTCAAACCTTTCACCTTTCAGATTCTGAATATCCACATTACTCATCAGCTTCCACAACTTTTGCTTCTCATAATAATATGCCGTATCTGCCTTTACACTCGCCTCCACATTGAATACCGAGTCGAATTTCTCCAGATAAACACCTTTTTCGAATGCCCAATAGGGCGGATTTTTCCGGTCAAAGACCAGCCACTCTTCCGTATTGATACGATAACGGGTGACACCGGAATCAGAGATCAAAGTCATGACTCCTTTCGTATCCATCACAGGCAATGAATCACGCTCTGTTATAGCATCTCCCATATCCTTATGACGTCCGGAACAGGCGGAAAATAAAAGAAGCATAACCACTGCCCCACAGGCAATGGTTATGCTCAAGCTTCTACAAAATAGAACGTTACTTCGTTTTGGTAACATATTTATATTTCTTATCGAACCGTTGTGCTTTCACCGATCCAGCCACCTATTGTAACGCGGTCCCCAGCTTTAATACCCAACATAAAGAGGTCTTCAGCTTTCGGTGTATAGCGTGCATACGTTGAAATCAATTCGTTTGCCTTATCAGCTACACTCGGATCTACGGCTTTAGCACGTTGCAACTTATCAATAACAACGAAGTATGTACACTTATTCAAAGCAGACTCGTCATTCCAGTTCGGGCTGGAAGCATAAAGCTGTGCAAGCAAGATATAAGCATCTCCAAAGTTTTCCTTGAAACCGATAGCTTTCTGCAAATAACTTCTGGCCTGTGACAACTTCTTACTATTAAACAAAGATGCAGCAACAATATAACATAACTGAGCCTTCTTTTCAGAGTCGCTTTCAAGACTCAATGCCTCATCAAAGTATTTGATAGCTGTATCAAAGTCACCTTTCTTATATGCCATATATCCACATCCTGTAGCAGCGTCAGCAGTAGGATTGATCTTATACATATAATAAGAAGCTTGGAAGTATGCTTCACTTTCAGTACATTTCATCATCTTCATGACAGCGATAGCCTTCTTCAAATAAGCAGAGTCCGTTTGATTGGCTTCAACTTTAGGACCATAAATACTTTGCAAAGATTCACAATCAGCAGTACCACTATTGATAAACATGGCTACAAGGTTATCTTTTACTTGTTGCAAAGCTTGTTTCTTAGCCGGATCATTTTCTGCAGCAATAGCCGCATCAACATATTCAGAGTCTGTCAGATAATCTTGGATAAATTGCTCCTTATGATTAGGATCAGCCTTCAACTTATTCAAAGACATATCCAGAAAATAGTGCAAGATAGGACTCTTGGAACCTTCTTTTTCTGCTTCAATAGACTCTTTCAACCATGCATAAGCCTGATTTACATCCAAATTAGGTGCATATGCAATATAACTAATAGCCTTACTTCCTTTCGTATCCCCTACAGTAGGTGTACCTTTCAAATGTTGGAAATTAGGTGTATATTGCATTCTCAGATCATATACTTCCATTAATTCATCAAAATACTTCTTGTAATCAGCAGAATTACGGTCTTTTATTTCATTTAAGAAAGCCGTCAATATTTTAATACCGTCATTAAAAGTATAAAATTTCAATGTCGGACATGCCTTCAGAACTTCTTTCCACGGCAAATAAGCATCCTTAAAGTTACCTGCTCTCACCGCTTCATGAGAAATACTACTGTTCTTATTACAATCTTCAGTCTGTGCGAAAGCGCTGGTTACTCCACCCGAAAGGAGCAAGACAGCTACAAGCGTTTTAATCTTCATTGTATTTAAATTTTAGTTGTTATATTGTCTATTCTTCAATTACTAATTACTGAACTTTACGTTTCCAGAACCATTGTTCATTGAATGTCACGCCAATACAAAGACGTAATGTATTCTCATTCAAGAATTTGCTTTCCGTACCTTGCATTCTCACATATTGTGCTGAAATACTCAATACAGAACGACTACGCGGCAAAGGCAATCCAAAACCGGCAGTGACTCCATACTCATTCGCAGCACGCGCCCCATCTATCTTATAATAAGGTTTGGAATAATAAGCTCCCAAACGATATTTAATATGTGAAAGATAACTTCTTCCCAATAAATTAGGAACATACTCTGCACCCACAGCAATCTTGGCACGATTACAGAAAACATCCGAATTATTCATAAACGTCGTACTACTCCATTTCTGAAACATAACATCCGCACCCACTGTAAGGCGATCATCATATACATATGTCACACCGGCACCCAATGTCATAGGAATACCCATTGTCAATATTGTATCTTTTTGCGTCGTAGTATACCCCGTCGAAGAATTACCCTTCTGGTTTTGTATATACGCGTCATTATTTAAATCATGTCCCGGTGAAAAAACGACACCTAACGTAGCAACATGCTTCTTGCTGAACTGGTGTGTATATTGTGCACCGAAATCAAGTTTATAGCTTGTAATTTCCATGCCCGTAACCGTAGTCAAAGGCATTACAGTCGAATTAGACGGAAATGACTGGCTACGGGTATGTGTGATATCTCCCCAAAGATACGAAATATTCGCACCAACAGAAAGATTTTTAAATATTTTAAAACCCGCACCCAAATAAAGTTGGTGTAAACCACCTTCACCGGCATAAGTCGTACTGGCTGAATTCTCCGGATATTCCGTGTTTTCCTGATAACTGGCCATTGTATAACCAACGTTGGAATAAGGCAACAATCCTATACTCATAGCTCCCCATTTGGAAAGGCGGAACTGCATAGTGATATAGTCAAAACTGGAGTTCTTGGCATTCTTTTTAACAGTTCCATCACTGAAGTTGGTATTCTGCATGGAAATCCCCCCATCAAACATAAAAGTCAACGAATCGACCGCCGTATAGGATGCCGGATTCGCAAAATTAGTCTGATACTTGTCACGTAAGCCATAAGCAATGCCACCCATTGCCTTACTATTACCCGACCCTTGGTCTGCCAGCTGTCCGTATCCGTATCGTGTATAGGGAGAATTTGTATTATTTTGAGCGACCGTCGCCCCAGATAATATCGTGAGCAAAAGCACCAAAAGTGTTTGTCTAAATCTTGTCATTATTATAGTTTAAAATTCGATTTAATCCTTTCAACACTAAAAATCTGTCTGCAAAGATGATACTTTTTAAGTTTGTATCAAAAGAAAAATCATCCCCGCCCGTTAAAAAAACCAAAAGTTCAGGATATTTATGTTTCATAGCCATTATGTAACCCGAAATTTCATATTCCATACCTTTCAGCACCCCAGCGCGGATGGCAGTCTCAGTATCCTTTCCCATCGGGAGTTCACGCCCTTCACGCCGCACCAGCGGCAAACGTCCGGTAAACTGGTGAAGTGCACGAAAACGCATTTGCAAACCGGGTGAAATATTCCCGCCGTGATAGCGTCCTTCAGCATCCACAAATTCGTACGTAATGCATGTGCCAGCATCAATCACCAAGATATTTCTGCCAGGAAACTGTTCGTTAGCAGCTACTACAGCCGCCATACGGTCATAGCCCAATGTCTGAGGAGTCTCATACAGATTTTCCACCGGTAGTGGAGTCTTTTCATTCAGCCAGAGTACCGGTATAGGAAGTAATGCTAACTGCGCCAACACCTGTTCGCTCAAGTCTATTACGGTTGCAACAATCGCCTTTTCAAAGTGATATTTATGATAAATATCTTTCAGATGCTCCAAATTCTGTTTGGAGTCATATACCACTTCCAAAAGTGAAAAGCCGTCAAAGACAGCTACTTTTGCTACCGTATTTCCAATATCAATAACGAGATTCACTGAATACTGATTATTTTTCCGGGCGCAAAGATACTATTTTAATTGAATTGGTTTTCTTTTTTCTATCAATATTCGTCATTAGCGTAAAGGAAGTCGAATGTAGCTTGATTATACTCGAATATTTCTTCCGGTTTAAAAAATCTTTTCAACTCCACTTCTGCAGCTTCAAGCGAATCGGAAGCGTGAACTATATTTTCCTGAAAGCTCATGCTGTAATCTCCGCGAATAGTGCCGGGAGCAGCCTTCCTTCCGTTGGTAGGACCTGTCAGTGTTCTTACGGCTTCAATCGCATCCACTCCCTCAAAACAACACACAATGACCGGGCATGCCATCATTGAATCCTTCACACGCTGAAAGAACGGCTTTGCACTTAAGTGGGCGTAATGCTCATTAAGTATTTCATCCGTCAGCTGCACCATCTTCATACCGGCTAGACGTAAGCCTTTACGTTCAAATCTATTTGTGATCTCACCTACCAAGCCTCTTTGCAGGGTGCATGGTTTCAAAATGACCAATGTTTTCTCCATCATAATATTCGATTCTTTTTTAAAAGTTATAAAACAACTCTTTTCCAAAAATACGACTTTTCCCTGAAATAAGCTCTTCGTTGAGTCTTTTTTATGTGAATTAGAGGCAAAAAGGATAAATAAGCAATTACTTAATCATAGAATTCAAAAGATTAATATTCTTACTAACTCAACATTGAATTACATAAATTACACCACATAACACCCAAAGAAGTAATATAACAAAGGACAGCAACATCCTTTTCCAATTATCTTTCACCCAGTTCATATCAGTACTAACACAAAGAAATAGAAGCAACATGCCGCCGATGGGGAAATATATCATTTGAAACACTATTATCAGGACAACTGTCATCGCCAGACTCATATCAATAGATAAAACGACTAATACCAACACAAGAAACAGTGCAATATAACCAAACACACTCTTGATAAATATTATAAATGGATTACTTCTTATTTTTCCAAACGTAACAAACAAGACTAAAAGTAAAACTGGAATCAGATTTACAATAGCCACAATCCAATAAATATTTGCCTCAATAAAGTGTGACATAATTAAAAACACTTATCTTGATATAACCGAATCTAACATTTAGCAAAACAAAGCAGCCCATCTTACCTTACCATAAAACGCCCTATTGTAAAATACCAGTTTTCAGAAGGCAGTTTTTCGTCTCTTTGCCATTTTCCTTCCGTGGATAAGAGTATCTTCTTGATAAGTCCATCATAATCAAATTTAGAATTATCATATCCGCCTCTTTTTATAATTCTTATTTCCCGTATTTTAAGTTTATCATTAAAGAGGATAGTATAAAGACAAGAACCATTTACTTCATCACCATTATAATTAGCCCAATAAAGACTATCTTGATATTCTCTTAAAGACTCATTTCCACCTACGTAAGATATATCTGTAGATACCTTTTGAAATTCCTTTTTAATGTAATAGAAGACAGCATGTTTAGATGACTTAGTGGTATCTAATATTGATTTACATACAGGCAAAAAAGTCTCAACTTCAAAAAATGTACTACTTTGTACCTCTTTCTTATAAGGGCTGGTATCACTTGAGTAGATAACACTTTCATTCACTATTTTGCTTTGCCCATATAGCGATGCGGAAGCCATCATCAATAAAAAAGAAAATATAAATTTAATAGCCATATTCTTACCTTTTTAATATTATTCCATATCTAAACTCGTCATATCGCCAAAATAGAATGAACTTATCAATGCCCATACAACCTTAACATACATACAATCACCAAGAAATTTACGACTGTAAATATAGGCAATAGAATAGATATTTCGAAAAGAGAATATAAAAGAAATATAGTAACACATAAACAAACAGAATAGAAGAAACATACTACTAAAAACAGAATATCACAATTAGGATTCCTCAAGATTACTTTCAATAGGGATATTGTCAGCAGAATTACTGCAGCAATTATTGCACCTATAGACTGAATCGAAAGAAGAAAAACTCCTTGTAAGCCCCAATACAAAGGCAAAATAAAGTTTAATATATTTCTTTTTATCATTATCTATTTCTTTCTATTACATACCCTCGTAGATTATTTCAATTCATAATAAGCCTATTCATTGTTGACAATGGCAATGAATAAAAAATACACCAATAAAAAAATGTTGTGATAGCTATGAGTACAAACTCTATTATACAGAGATTTTTATTGTAACTCCCAAACGAAATAAAACGTTCTATTACAAGAACTATCACAGATAATATTATTATTAAAAGTGAAATTACATTTCCTATAGCCCCTTGGTTAACCCCACTGATAAATGGCATAGAAAAAAGATTATCTATAATTAATATCAGTGAATAAATAAGAATAGGAGTCAACCTTATTTTCTTTATTATTCCAATAAAATCATTCATCTGTTTTCAATATTTTTATGCGTTGCATATATTGTTTATTCGGATTGTTTTTAATGATCTCTTTAAATGAAATACTTGGAACAAAATTTCGCAAACATTTAATACCCTGTTCAGCCAAATAAAATATTCGACTGAACAAAATAATAAAGTCCAAATGATAATTTGTTTGTACTTACCATAAAAACATCTGTATCACAAACGGGAAAATGCATACAATATAAATTAATATATAGAATAAGACTTCTAACCTTCTACGTTCTTTATACGCAAATAGTATCTCAAAAATAGTATAAATAATAGCTGCATAGCACAAAATTAAAGCACCTCCCAATCCATTTCCACCTTGTGCTATTTCTATCACTTTACTATAATATCCCCACACAAGAAGATACAACAATGATATTATACAAAAAAATATATTTTTCTTCATTCCCCATCCTCCTTCAATGCCCATGAATCACCATTCCCTATATATTATATATACCTTTAATCACACTTTATTTACGAAATCAAAAGAGCAATAATTCACAGAAGCTTACTTAATAATACTTTTCCGCCATCAGGTGTACAGAACTCTCCGTTATCCAAAGATACATAACCTTCTCCCATTAATAAACACTTAGCTTCACCACCTTCATAGATCACATTACTGCAGTAAGTCGTCCGGGTAGTGGTATTTTATCTTATGTTCCACGCGCAGCTTTGTCCCGTCTGCCGCACAAGTATAAGTAATAGTACTCTGATCCTTAAACTTTATCAGTCTTGGCAAATTTAAGCAATT
>NZ_MSHA01000042.1:148181-150323 GCF_001940965.1 Bacteroides sp. Phil13
TGGCATCATAAGCATATTCATTATGTAATTTTACTCTATCCTTAAGTTTAAAGTTGTTTTAAGATGTGGAAGGGATGTAATCTAATAATTTTAAATAATATTTATATGCACAAAAGAATAATAAGATTTGCCCTATCTCTACATGCAGAGACAGGGCAAATTTAGATTAGAAAATTAAAACAGCCGAATAATATTCTTTTCGTAGAAACACCCGCTGCAACGAGAAAGTTAGAAAAGACGAGTAACATACCAATACACATACCATTCTTTATGTTCAATAGTCTTATGCCACATTCCGGTAGTATTATTCAGAATATCTATAAATAACTTCTTGTAACATTCTTCCTTTCTCAAAAAATGAGGAGGCAACTGTCGTACTTCTATTATATTTAAATTCTTGTCGAATAAAATAGAGAATACTATACGTTGATTTAGTTCAACGTTATCATATCCTTCTTGATTGTAATAGAATCTTTTCACATAGTTATCCAATGAATCCTTTCCTGCATTGAATTCCACACCATGTGCAATATAAGCTATGACTTTTTGACCTTCTAATGTTATATATTCTACTGTTTTCCCATCATCCAGCAACCTATCAACAGGACGACCATCTACATCCTCTACATAACGGCTGACAACCGCCTGCGACATACATATCGTGGGAATTATAAAGAAAAAGATGTGTAATAATAAACATTTAATAATCATATCCTAATCGTTTTGACATTAGAGTAAGCTTTTAAGTCAAAAAATCACTAAGAAATAACCCCTGACCAGACTAATTATTTATAGTAAAGGTCAGGGATATGTAAAATTTGCAGATTAAAAATTCTAAGACTTGATACAATCGAATAGAATATCCAATCGAACGAGATCAGTTGTCAATATATAAATATCCTGATTCACAAGCAACATTTACAAGAATTTTATTTTGATATAAAATATCAATTAGGTATTTTTCTTCATCATATGATAATTCAAAGGCAATAAAACCATTATCATCAAAAAAGTGAGAAAGTAGAGTATCAACATTTCCTTTATAGATAGAATCTATTAGAGGTTGAGGTGTTACTATATCTTTTCTTAATTCATAAAAAGTTACACTATCAATATTTAAAACTCCTGAATCTTTTAAAGTTCGTGAAAATTCATCTGGATATTTCATTTCTAAGACAATGTCATTTGATCTTAATACCATACGATAAATAGAATCTTGGTATTTTACACTTAGAGCTTTATAAGGCTCATTACCATTTTCTTTTGCATGTTGTTCTTTGGGTTTCCTATTTATATACATACATGCAGTAAGAATAAAGGCAATTCCAGTAATTAGAATAATTTTACTCCAATAGTGTTTTAGGCACTTCTCTTCTTCCATATTTAGTTCTTTTAGGATCTCCTGTTTTCATTCTTATTTTATTTTCTGTATTGATTGCACGTACTTCAATCAACAAGACACCATTCACTGTTATTTCCCTAGTCATTGTTCCTTGATCTGCATCATAAGAATGTTGCAACTCATGACTTAGTCCTACCCTCGGAGTTCTTTTCTCTCCGCTAGGTTCTATTTGAGTATAGGGATCGTATCTAACAGTAGTGCCTTGTGAAATTCCCTTGGCAGCTTTCTCTTTATCAACTTCTGTTAAGTTACCTTTTCTTCTATCCTCCACCATTGTAATTTGATGAATATTTTCACTGTCCTCTAATTTTAAAATTATTTGAGCAACAGTTTTATCATCTTTCTTCAATTGTGCTAAATCAGCTTTTACCGTTTTTTGAAACTTTGTATCGTAACCAAATCTCGATTTTATATGATCAATTAATCCATTGGGATTAGGGCTAATGACTATACTATCTCCATTCACATCAATATTACCAACTGGATTATTTCCTCCATACTGATACGATGACATCGAATAATACTTCTCAGCAAACCTATCTGTCGTCGTAAATCTTCCCAGCACCGCATCATACCGTCTTACCCCATAATCATACCAGTTCAGCCCCTTCTTAGTATCCAGTTCCTTACCATTATACTTATAAGGCTGCACATTCTCCTCACTTGCAAAAACGCCTCCGAATGGATAATAATGGTTGATTTCTTCTACGCCACCATTCTTGTTAACCAGTACCCGGTTG
>NZ_MSHA01000043.1:0-43196 GCF_001940965.1 Bacteroides sp. Phil13
AATTACACTCTTTTCGTAACTTCCTTATACAAATTACATGTATATCCTGCACCATCATAAACATTACCTGAAGAAAAAATGGAAGAGTAAACGCCATAATTAGTACGTGCATCCTGATAAGAGTTAAAGCCATGATTTCTTCCAAACTGATAATAGCTACCGTCATCATAAATCGATGCAGCAAATTCATTTGTCACAGAAGCACCAGATGTACCGGCTGTTCTTTGCAAGTTTGTTTTCGCCCACTTCAGCAATGGATTCTTACTATGATCCACCACTTCTTCCTTTCCTGCCTGCGTAAACGTAATTTGCACAAATTCATCCGTATCGTCTTTTTCTAACTTATTTACGGCTTTTATTGTTACGCTTTTGACAGCATCCGTTTCATTAGCGGAGATAGTCAGTGTCCAGTAAGACTTTTCCCATAGGTATTCCGTTCTGGTGGAGACAGGTTCCGTTATCGTCCAGCCATCAGGCAATTCGCCCCATGAAGTCACAGCTTCGATGTTGGCACTCCCTACATAGATTTTATAAGTCTTGGTATCGTCAGCTGCCAATTCCACAGTTACGGTCTTGGATTCATCCGTAGGATATACAGCAATGGCAGTCGACTCAGCAGAGAGTTGCCCATCAACTTCTTCTGTAGCCGTCAGCTTCAACTCTTCGCCTGCTTGCAAATTTCCCGATGCCTCACCTGTACTCCAGTCGCTAACGGTGACGGTCGCTTCTGCGGAATAGAATCCATCAATACGGGCGATCTTCACAGTATAGCGATGGTTGCGCTCAATGGGAATGCCATCTGCATAGGTTTCATTCGTGAAAGGCACAACGAAAGTAACCTCTTTCGTCACTTCACCCGCCTGCACGCTACCGCTGACTTCCACTTTCGTCACCACGCCTCCGGGCGTTTCATAAGGGTAAAGGAGCGAAGTGTAGGCGGTGTTCCCACCTGTATCAGTGCTACCTTCGCCTGCCGTTCCGGTAAGTTCCACAACACCTTCACTGGTATACGGTGCATCGTTAGGGAAAAAATAGGAATTGGCACGGCTTTTCATCTTAATATCTTTGACGGTGAATGTCAGCCCTGCCTGTGGCGCAACCACAAGGTCGATGCGGGCAGACACACGCTTCAGTTGCACGCCTTCTATTTGGGCATTGTTTACTCCATCGGTCCACTCCTTCAGTTCGGCTTCCGCCGTCATAGTCAAGGGTGTAGCGGGATTTTCCTTCATCTCATTCATCAGCAGATCTTTGAAGTCAGCTTCAGAAATATCAGCAGCTACATTGGCAAGTGCAGTGATACCTCCACCGTTGGCCACAAAGTACACCTTCTTGGCTCCACGCTTCGCAATACCGGTCAGGGCAACAGTATGGATAGCATCTTTAGCGTTCCAAGTCAAATTATTGTAAACTTTCTCCAATTGGTAGGCATCTTCTTCATCTTTATCGAAGAGATAAGCACTGAGGCTTTCTACGTTAGATTCTCCGTCGGAAGCTATCTGCATGCGCGTAGTTGCACCGACGTCGGTGGTCTGTAAATTGACGGACAATGTGTTTCCGTCCGTTCGGAGTCCCGTCAGGACATCCGTTTCGTTGGAGCAAGCCGTTGCCAGGCAGACGGCCAATGCTCCAATCAGCATTCTGGAAATCTGTTTTTTTCTCATCATGTCGATTAGTTGTTTAAATAGTTGAATTTGTTACTCCCAGGGGACTACCTCAAAACTGGAACTGTACCCCTCTTCTACATTCACTGTGATTACTTCCACTGCTGGCGGAACATAGCTTTCAGATTCTTCTTTTTCCATAAATAAACTGAATTTGTAAGCCTTCCCAGTTCCTTCCGGGCTTGTGATTTGTTTAAACAACGAAGCGTGGAACTGCTGTGCCGTCTTCAGACTAAGAATGAACCGGAGTTCTTTCTTCATACAGTAAACGGTCAGCAGCCCCACGCTTCTCGGCATGAGAATCAGCAGTGCCATTTCTATATGTGTTCGTTTTGAAAATTTCCTAGGTTTTCTTTAAACAAGAATAGAGCACAACGCTTCGATAAATATGGTTTTTAATCTTATTTTTTTCTGTTTTCCTCCTTTTTTTATTTCGGTCTTCTTGCAGTTCCGGGGTAAGACCAACACTTTTTTTGTTGACGTATGGATACAAAGAAGCGTGGAACTGCGTGTCATTTAACTATAAAGAAGGCCCTAGGAAGCCCGAACACAGCTTAAACGAACAGCAGACCCACGCCTTATAGACGTGAGAAATCCACTGTGCCATCATTTCGCTGTATTCATTTAGAAAATTTCCTAGGTTTTCTTTATAATACCGAAGACACAACGCTTCTATCAATTATATTAGTTGCAAACGCTATTGCAGGTTATTATGATACAAAAGTAAGAAATTATTTTGAATTATATAAATGTATATACTATTTTTTTCTAAACGCTCCGCACGGTACCAAATTCTTCTTTACCTTCCCTTGATCACATATCCGGCTGAACATGTGTTTCATATTATCCGACTTTTAGACCAACCATATAAAGCCCCCGTATCAAGGCCGTATCAAAGCCGTACCAAGGCCGTACCAAATTCGGTTGTATAGATACGGAGATGGTACGGACCGGGTACAGTTTTGATACAGTTCAAAACAGAAGAAGAAAGAAAAAAGGAACAAAAAAGAGTAGCTTACTCCTTATCAAGCATTCATTTACCTAAATAATCCTGTATTAAATTTGCAGATTCACTTTTTTGCAGTAGATTTGCATAAAACAATATCTGATATGATAGAAAGAATATTAAAGACCAGACTATTGGAGCTAACGAAAAAGTATCCGATTGTTACCCTAACGGGACCACGACAATCGGGTAAATCAACGTTACTCAAAACATCATTTCCGGAATATAAATACGTATCATTAGAAAACCCAGATATGAGATTGTTCGCAACCGAAGATCCAAGAGGCTTTCTTGCTACATATTCTGATAAAACAATTATTGATGAGGCGCAAAGAATACCATCTATATTTTCCTATATTCAGACTCATACCGATAAAGAGAATAGAGAAGGAATGTACCTGCTTGCGGGTTCTCATAATTTTCTTTTAATGGAGAGCATCAACCAATCACTTGCAGGTAGAACAGCTATTCTTCGGCTATTACCTTTTTCTCATCTAGAAATGAAAGAAGGTAATATACTTCCCCCTACTGTGAATGAAGAAATTTTCAAAGGTGCGTATCCTCGTCTTTATGATAAAGACATTACCCCTACCGATTACTATCCGTTCTATATCCAGACCTACGTAGAACGTGATGTACGCTTGATGCGGAATATTGGAGACTTGAGTAAATTCATTCGTTTTTTGAAATTGTGTGCGGGACGCATAGGACAACTTCTCAATGTTTCGTCATTGGCCAATGAATGTGGAGTATCTGTTACCACAGCAACCTCATGGATTTCTATTTTGGAGGCAAGTTACATCTGCTATTTATTAAAACCTGATTATAATAACTATGCCAAGCGGCTGGTAAAAGCCCCAAAACTCTATTTCTATGATACAGGATTGGCATGTTCACTGCTTGACATAAGAAACGCTGACCAAACAGCAACTCATTTTCTTCGTGGAGGTTTATTTGAGAATCTTGTTATTAATGAATTTATCAAAGAAGCGTATAACAAAGGAGAAGAGCCCAATCTTTCATTTTGGAGAGATAGTACAGGCAATGAGGTTGACTTATTACGCACAGTAGAAGGCAACCAATATGCATACGAAATTAAATCAGGAGCCACATACTCTTCTGACTTTTTCAAAGGTATCTCTAAATGGGCAAAGCTATCGGGTGCAACACCTGAACAATGTTTTGCCATTTACAATGGTGATAAAAATATGAAAACTTCGCAAGGGGAAGTTATTTCTTGGAAAATCTGTAAATGTATGGCTATCCATACCAGATAGACAGAGCATTATTATGGCTTAGCAGGTGTTCCAATAAAAGCGAATAAATCAACCATATAAAATTGAAAAAAATAATATGGAAATTAAATTAAGATTGGAAGAAGAAAAAGACTATCGGCAAGTTGAAGAAGTAACCCGCGAAGCATTCTGGAATGTTTATGCCCCCGGATGCGACGACCATTTGCTTGTTCATAAACTAAGGGAAAATCCGCAGTTTATTAAAGCGCTCGATTACGTGGCCACCCATGACGATAAAATCGTGGGACATATCATTTATGTGGAAAGTAAAATAATCGCTAACGATGGCACAGAGCATAAAACAGCTGCTTTCGGCCCTATAAGCGTGTTGCCCGAATATCAACATAAAGGTGTCGGCAGTAAATTGATAACCCACACCGCAAAACTGGCAAAGGAGATGGGCTATCCGGCCATAGTGATATATGGCGAACCTGAATATTACAAACGATTCGGATTCAAATTGTCGAAAGAGTATAAGATAACCAATCAGGACAAGAAATATCCGGCTGCCATGCAGGTATGGGAATTGTACCCCAATGCCCTGAAAGGAATTGAAGGAACATATGACGAAGGCGGTATTTACGAAACAGATCCCGCAGAGTTGCTGGAATTCGAAAAAGGATTTCCTGTGAAAGAAAAGAAACATACAAAGACACAGGAAAGATTTTTGGAGATGGTGAGCAAGTTCATATAATCACAATCCTGGAATAAAACGAAAAGAGCCTTTTTGCTGTAAAGTGAATGGCTCTTTCTCAATGTCCGTACAGAAACGGGGGTTAACTGCTAATAAATCACTACCTTTGTACCATTATGAATGCAGATATCCGGACATTTGAATTTAAAGCCCTTCCCATTGAGATCGAGGTTAAAGACCTGAGGTTTGCCAAAGAATTACCCAAACTGCTCGGACAACCCCATAAAGCCACCTTCTACCAAATCATCTGGATTACAGAAGGCGAAGCTACATTCCGTATTGACCTCCGGGATATAACCATACAGTCAAATGAAATCCTGATAATATCGGCAGGTCAGGTCTGCGAATTCGACACAAAATCAAACTATTCCGGTAAACTAATCCTATTCACAGGAACGTTCTTTACGATGACCGAACTCGATTCCAATTTCTTGCATACCGCAGAAATACTTAATCCCGTCAGTCTGAATAAAACAGTTTCCATTTGTCCGCAACTTGCCGAAAACCTCACCGCACTGTTGGATGAAGAACTGAAACACCCTGTCGATAAATTCCAGGCAGGCATCGCCCAAAGTTTCCTACGTGTTTTGTTGCTTGAAACAGAGAGGCAACTGGCAGCAAATCCTTCTTCTTTATCTAACAACATTGGACGTAAATTCTACAATGCGGTGGAACAGCACTTTAAAGAAAACCGCAATACTGAATTTTATGTCAATCTGTTAGGAGTAAATGAAAAAGCCCTATCAAAAAAAGTGAAAGCCCTTACAGGGAACACACCAAAAATCTACATAGATTCGCGTACCATACTCGAAGCCAAGCGGCTATTATCGTACAGTAGCCTATCAATAAAAGAAGTAGGCTTCGAACTTGGTTTTGACGAGCCAACCAACTTCAACAAATATTTCCGTAAGCATACAGGTGTAACACCCGCACAGTTCAAAGATTCCACGAAGAAATAACCCACTAGCGGAGATTTACCATTATACGACGCTGATGTATTATAAACCGCTCTGAACAATCCCGTACCTTTGCATTGTTAAACATTAAAACCAATTTAAAAAGTATAACAATGAAAAAGATTGTATTAATAGGAGCAAGCGGATTCGTAGGTTCTGCTATCCTGAATGAAGCATTAAACAGAGGTATTAAAGTTACAGCAGTAGTCCGTAACCCTGAAAACGTAAAAATCTCAAATCCTGACGTAACTATCGTTAAAGCCGATGTATCGGATGCCGATAAGGTAGCCGAACTATGCAAAGGTGCTGATGCTGTTATCAGCGCATACAATCCGGGATGGACAAATCCTGATATTTACCACCTGACATTGAAAGTATATCCCCAAATTCTTGCAGGCGCTAAGAAAGCAGGTATAAAAAGATTGCTTATCGTAGGTGGAGCAGGTACATTGTTCGTTGCTCCCGGACTTCGTGTAGTAGATTCAGGAGCTATCCCTGCCGAAATTATGGACGGTGTAAAATCACTCGGCGAATTTTATCTCAATACGTTGATGAACGAAAAAGACATCGACTGGGTATTCTTCTCCCCGGCAGGCTCATTGGAACCGGGCGAACGTACCGGCAACTACCGCCTAGGTAAAGATGACCTGATTGTAAACGACAAAGGCGAAAGTAAAATTTCCGTTCAGGATTATGCCAAAGCAATGGTAGATGAACTGGAGGATCCTGCGCATCACAACGAACGTTTCACTATCGGTTATTAATCTATTAAGCACTAATTGAAATACCGGGAAACATATAGTTTTAATGTCTCTTTGCGTTGCAGCCTTCGTTTTTACGGGCTGCAACGGAAGTATCCACAAGGCGGATACGGGACAGCAAGAAAGTACTCAGGTTAAATTGAGCAGTGAAGGAATAAAAGCTGCTTCGTTTAATGACCTGTTCAAAACAATAGATGCAAAGGAAATAAAGGAAGATATCTTTACCCTTATAAACAAAGACTTCTCGTAAGTAATGATAAAATGACCACTACTTCCCTAACTGCGGTACAAACGCCTTCGGGTAATATGACCTATAAGCAAGCCAAACTTATCATAGAACTTGATTTATTTGAAGTTACCGTTTTTGTCCGGTATGGAATCGGTAACGATTTAGGAACAGATTTGTGTCTTTTGAGATCTTTTTGGTGTCTTTTGCACTGGACAAAAAACAAATAAAAAGCCTACAAATCATTGACTTGTAGGCTTTTGTCCAATTACCGTCCGGCGTGGTCTGTCGGTTTCTGCGGAGAGACAGGGAACGATTAACTTTCATATCCCCTACTCATTATCAGCATCTTACCAGAAGACTCTACTCCTATGACACCGAATAATTCACCGCATATATGCTGCAACTTTCTTCCTGTTACACTCTTACTTTTGCAAAAGTAGTAAAAAAGTGGCATAAATACAAATCAAACGCTTGATTTAACGAACATAACTCACGGCTTTTTCATTTAAGAAATATTGTTCATCGCTTGTAGTTGTAGTAAAAATGCTTATATTCGTGCACAGCGATGCGGAAGCACCGCCTTAGGTGTTTCTTCTTATCGTTCATTTTTATTTTTTTTATAGGCGGAATTCAATAGGATATGATGTTGATATTGTCTTCCGCCTTTGTTTTTGCGATAGCAAAAATACGATTTATCTCTTTGATATACAACTTTTTACATATAATACTACTAAAGAAGAAACATTTTGACTGTCTTCGTGGTAGCATCATGACTCATTTGAGAAAATTTGTATCCTCAGTCCCTGAATACCGCAGAACAAGCAGGGGAAACTTCAAACACAAACTTGAAGATATACTCATGCTTGTAATATTGGGCAGGCTCAGTAAGTGTATTACCAGAGCTGAAATACTTCAATTTGGCAAACGTCACTTGAAACGCCTGCAGGCGAAAGGGTTATTTCCCTATGGGTTACCCTCAGAAGCTACGCTTTGCCGTGTGTTTCAAAGCATAGACGATGAAAAGATGGCTGATCGCATGTCTGCTTTTGCCGACGTTTTCCGCAAGGAAATATCCGCTTCGGCAACTGACATCATTTGCATTGATGGCAAGGCCATGCGAGGTACCTTGTACGACAACGGACGTAACCCTGATATCGTATCTGCATATTCACTCCGTTCGGGCTTTACTTTGGCTACTGATGTTTGCAAAGAGAAAAGTAATGAAATCAAATCCGTGCCCCGGCTATTGGACAAACTAGACGTGTCAGGATGTGTAGTCACCGCAGATGCCATGTCATGCCAAAAGGTGATAATAGACAAGATTAGAGATAAAGGAGCAGACTTCGTGATCGAACTCAAGGCGAATCAAAGATCTTTGCGTTATGGGCTTGAAGACTCTATAAAGACCGCTACCCCAACTGATATCTATAAGGAAGGTCCATACTTGGAACACGGCAGGATTGAGTCAAGGATATGCCGTATATACCGTGGGGAAGAACTGATTGCCGACAGGGAAAAATGGAATGGCAATTTGACAGTTATAGAAATACTCACATCTACGGAGAAAAAATCTGATGGCAGGAGTACATCTGAACAGCGACTGTACATTTCAAGTTTGGATAGCAGTGCAGAGCGGCTTAGTCAGATAACCAAACAGCATTGGGCTATTGAAAGCATGCACTGGGATCTTGACCGCAACCTCCGGCAGGACAGCATAAAGCGTAAGGCTGAACGGGCGGCTAGGAACCTAGACACAATTCAAAAAATGGTGTTGGCACTGATTGCCGTTTGGAAGAACAGAAGGAAAAAAATATCAGATAAGCAAAAGGGGACGGCGCAGATAATAAGGGAGCTAGCGGTAAGCTTCACTAACGTGTTGCATTTTATGGCTCAAAAATGAGAAAAAATCAGATTTGATATATTCGTAACGTATTAATTACCAATAACGGTATTCCCGCCCATGCCGCACTGGCATGGGGAGGGGAATGGTACGCCCAATTCAAAGCTTAAATGAAAAAGCCGTGAACATAACTTCTATAATTTTCCTCCAATAACAATTGCAATTTTGAAAGAGGATAAAGAAATTTACCACCTATAGCAGTATAAGCTATCCCCTTTTCATCACGCAATTTTTGCAAAGTTCTGCTTGATATATGCAGCATGCCACATACCTGTTCACCAGTCATATAGACCTCATTAGCTATGGGAACAGGCAAATCCTGAATTGCAAAAATCTCCTTAGAGCATTTCTTGAGCATCTCCATCATCATGATATACTCTTCTGACTGTTTTGTGATTACCCCATCCATATCCTATTTGCCTCTTTGAGTTAATATCCTAGCCAAATCACTTTCCTTGTATACATATTTTCCGCCTATGAAAGAACACGGAATAATGCCATACTCCCTATAACTTTGCAAACTCCGCTTGGAGATATTCAGAACCAGACAGACTTCCTGGGCATCCATTCATTTTTCCTTTTCAACAGATCCAAATTTCTTTTTAACGGCTTCAATCTGTGTGGATAAATCTTCAACCTGCTGTTTTAACCGCAAATACGCATTTTTTTCAATTACAACTAATTCCATAACAAATTTGATTTATGATTTTAATATTTGTGAAGCAAAGTAAGGCACATTTCCACATCCGACAAAACTTCCAGAATCAAAGTCACCCATTGGCGTGTATTGTCCTCCCAAACATACCCGGAAATATTGCCATGTCTTTTCTTTCCCCATATTTACTCAAAGTAAAAACTTTTAGAACCCCGATATAAAAATGAAAGGCACATCACCAACATCCGCCGACAATGCACTTTCCAACCCTCACTTGTTTTCCGTTATCCTTTACATCTTTATACTTTTACTGTTCCGTAAAACTTCTTTTTCCTTTATTTCCACCTTCTGCCGTGTATCTGGAAAATGCTCCTTCAACAGCTTCCCCGCAAGTCTTTTCGCCTTTTCCTGCATCTCATCATACACATCCCATCTGTTCCGGCCCAGCAGCTTGTTTTCAATCCTTTCAAACTTCTCATGAAAACTGAAATTGTCCGGGTACTCGTCTGTCAGTCCGTCCCTCGGATAACCCTTGTCCATGATATAAAGCAGGGTCATCCGGTCATAATTATCCACGCTCCGGGCTAAGCCAAGCCCTTGCTCATTGTCCGTCAGCCGGGCATAATTCTCCCATGTGGGCGAAAGGTCATACACCTCTTTGTCCGTAACGCTTTTCAAAGCCGATTTATCCAGAAAAGCATCCGCCGGAATCTTCTTCAATGGCAACAGGTCATCGTAATTATCATAACAGCGGTTTATCTTCCCCACCATCAGCGAAGGCCACCCCCGAAGCTCATACACCGTCAGCGACTTGCCTTCAAAGTCCGGCTCAAAGAAACGCCTCTCGATATTCGCTTCCATAAAGGCACCGTATTGGCTGTTTCCCTTGTAGTCCCGGCTGAAAAGCAACACCCCCTTATCTGTCTCAACACCCGTATAATACGTGTTTCCGTGCTTCAAGTCATCCAGCATATCCGCCACCACTACGGGTGATGCCTTTATTTCCGCCCATATTTTCGGCGTAAGCCAGCGGGTATAAGTCTCATCCCTCGAGAACGGGTCTATTTCATTTCACAGGCAATACACTACTTCCGACAGACGCTGGTATCTCTGCAACTCTATCCCATGTTCGTCCATCGTCTTTTCTAGCCTTTTCAGATAATCCGCATTGTTTCCTTCCTGCAAGGGAGGTACGATACCCATATCGGGCACATTATAATACATCAGGCCCATAGCCGGCATTTCCCCGCTTTTCAATGCCTTTTCCACATCTTCCTGCATGAATTCCTGATAGCCTTCCTCACCCGTACCTTTCATGCTGATATGCATGGGATTGAAAAATTTGTCCACCGTTATATATACACTGCCGCCTTTTATCGTTCCGTTCTGTTCATTTCCCATATATCAAAGAATTAAATGTTTATACCCTGTCCTTTCTTTTTAAACGGTATCCTCGTCTTCACTTCCGTCTCCGGGAACCGGGCATTATCCGGCCGTGTAACCAGCAGCGAGACAATCCGTTCCTGCTCCTTTGAGAGTGGCGCACGCATCAGTTGCAGGTTTCTCAGCCGGTTGAAGTTTCTCAGTGTGGGTGCCATGTCACAGCGTTTCGTACAAATCCCGTATCGAAGTATGTCCGGTGAGGCAATCTTGCTGTCTCCAATCTCTGCCCTGTACTTTGCATCCAACGGTGCCACCTCATGGAATCTCAATTCCTCCGGTTTTCATTTCCCGTCGAAAAAGTGTCCGGTTAAATCGTTCAGGAACTCTTCCAATACCTTGTCCCCTTTGTCCGTTTTCCCCAGCAACAATACCTTCTGTCCGTATTCCACCGCCGTACACGTAGGAAAAGCCGCCAGTCCGTTCTTTATCACATCCCCGTCCATTCCGAAACGGTGTCCCAAGTGCTTGTAATCATCATTCTCCAATAAAGCCGTATGTTCCGCCGATGATGATAACTGCACGATACCCCTTTCCTCACAGAATGCCGCATCCCTCAGCCTTACCACACCCGAAGGATGAATCCTTTCCTGCTCCAGAACCGGGCACAGCCGTTCCAGATAATCCGCATTGTCCGTTCCGAGTATGGCCGGAATCATGTTCTTCTCCCTAAAATCGAAACGGAACATTCAGTGGTCGGGTACAAACTCCCTGCCTGCGGTATGAAACCGCACGTTATTGCTGATATATCGGGAGAACCCTTCTTCTCCCTGTCCCCGCATACATAAATAAACGGGGCGGTAAAAAGCATCCAGCGTCATGTACAGACTGCTGCTTTCCGCCGCTTGCATTTTCTTCTCTTCCATAAATTCTATATGATTAGTTGTTTCTTTTCCTTTTTATCCGGAATAATGGAGGCCACATGCTTTGCCTGCCGTTGACCGTTACCCCGTTTCTGAGCAGGAGCTTCCCGTATAAGACCTGCATCGGATGATTTACCTGTCTTTTGTTCCTTAGAATACTGATAAGAAGCAGTTTGCATTCTTTCTGTTTTTTCCACCCGGTTGATACTTCTGCCCAACCTGAACTCCCCGTCCGCTATATGGAACTCCGATTGCAGAATATCCCTTGCCATGACCTTCGCTTCCATCTGCAAGGCCCCATAGCCGAAGTCATGTGACGACATCGGCGCCTCTCGTCTGGCATTCGTACTGTCCTTCAGTTTGTCCGCCAGTTCCTTGAATTCATGCTGGTAACTGAATGGATGAAAATATTCAGCCGCAGCAAGTCCGGCATATCCATTCTCCGAAATATAAAGTAACGCAACAACATCGTAATTACACGGGGAAATACCCAAACCGAAATCTTTGGTCAGCCGGTCAAAGTTGTTGAAGTCAGGCCGCAGGTCATATTTATCAGTACAGACAGCACCCACCAGCATCTCCTTCTCCACCATTTTTTCAGAAGTAAAACTGCATACTGACTTCTTCAGCAGAGTATTGTCATTACGCAAATCCGATTTTGAGAGTTTGTCGATACAGGTGTCCGCCAGTGCTATCATTTGCCGCATAGGAATTTCAATTTCATACAATTTCAACGTTTCCACCGTTTTTGTAAAATTGAAGAAACCGTCCGCCAAATGTTGAAGGTAGGTATTACGGGCCTTTAGTCCTTTCGGAGTGTCGGAGAAGAACAGTACACCTTCATCAGTCGCCGCTGCGAACATACGTTTTCTTCCTCCCTTATTTACTGTAGAGGATATATTATCAGTACCACTTCCGGTGCGTTTCAACCATCGGTCAATCAAATCATTCAGTAGTCCCATAAAACATTTTACATGATTAATTGACACAAAGAAAATGTATTGTCTTTTTATCTGCAATAGACATGTAATACAAGTCACCTGTTGTCAGCTTTTGGCGTATTCACTTACATCATCAAGCGCTTTTCCAACATCCGGTTATAACTGACGCGCAACGAATCGATGAACGGGGTGGTATCGGTACAACGGTCAAACACTTTTCCACGTTTGGTGTACAAAGCATTTATTTTCAGATTGAACATTTCTTCAAATACACGTACCAAGTCTATTACAGTTAGTTTTCTGCCATCGGAGGAACTCACCGAACCGGCCGCCATCAATGCGGCAACCAGTTCTATCAAATCACTGTCCGTACCATTCCAAGACAGCATTGTGGTCATTCTCTTCACACAGGCTTTTCCACTGTCCGGCTTTAGCACGGTTGTACCACCATGCCGGCAGATCTCTTTCAACATTTCTATTTCTGTATCCAACAATGCTATTGTCTTATCCATGAACATTTCCACTACATGTTTTTCCCCTGACATGCCATTACTGTTCTGCCGGATAAAAAACAGTTCTATACGGGTATAATTCAACCTTCGCAGCTTGGATATCAGGTCTTCATCAACTGAAAGTTCTGAAAGAACAGCTACAAAATTATCATAAGCAGCATGTAACTCTTCCATACAAGAAATGCCTCCTTGTATATATGATACGAACATTTCGAAAAGCTTCGTGTCTGTCAACGTTTTCATAGCATTAATATTTATGTTAAAACATATGACGGCATATGACCGCAAATACCACTGTCATGAATAACAATTAACGTGCCATCCAGAAATGAACATTATAAAAAGCTGAATACTAACATACAAGCATTTTCATCCTTTAGGCTAGTGTCCATTCCTTTTCCGGTCATTTTTATGAACATGTCCGGTTTTATGGACAATTTTCAGAGCAGAATCAGACCGAATTTCTTTAGCTTCAAATAAAGAGTGCTCCTTCTTATTCCCAACAATCTGGCTGCGGCTGTCCGATCATTTCCCGTAGTGTCAAGCGCTTTTAACAAGGCTTCCCGCTCCATACGTTCTTTTTCCAGTTTATAACTTCCAGAATATTTCACATACACCGGCAAGTCTATCTCTTTACAAGTAATCCAGTCTTCCCTGGCCAATACACATGCACGCCTTACAACACTGCGCAACTCCCGTATGTTGCCCGGCCATGAATATGAACTGAACATTTTTCTGACATCCGGATCAAATCCCTTGATCTCCTTCGAAAACTCCTCATTTGCATAAGAAAGGAAGAAATGGGCTAACGGCAGAATGTCGTCCCTGCATTCTGCCAGTAGAGGAACATAGAGTGGAAACTCATTCAAACGGTGATACAAGTCTTCCCTGAACCTTCCAGTCTTTATTGCCTCTTCCAGATTCTCATTCGTTGCGGCCAGCAACCGTATATCCACCTTGATTTCCCGACTGCTACCAAGAGGTCTGTAGCACCTTTCCTGCAATGCCCGTAATAACAGGACCTGCGTTTCCAAATTCAAATTACCTATTTCATCCAGAAACAATGTACCACGGTTGGCAAAAGCGAACATGCCGGTCTTGTCCTCGGTTGCTCCTGTAAAAGCTCCCCTCTTATGTCCGAACAATTCAGAAGAAGCGAGATCACGAGGTAATGCTCCGCAATCCACTGCTATGAACGGACCTTCCGGACGTCTGCTTAAAGCATGTATCCGACGTGCGACCCATTCCTTGCCAGTACCTGACGCACCACGTATCAGTACTGACATTGTATCAACCGGAGCAACCAGTCCTAGCTTTTTCTGCATGTCAACGGCCAACGGGCTTTTACAGAAATAAAATGCCTGCTCGGGCTGTTTCCTTTTCTGTCTACGCCCCGAAAGTTCACGAATGATACCAAGTACTTTTTCCGTCTGAATAGGCTTGGGTAAATAATTGTCAGCACCCTTCTTTACTGCCTCGACGGCACCCGGTATATCTCCATAGCCCGTCATTATGAGAAACGGGATATGGTATCCGTTCGCTTGCATCCAACTCAACAGTTCTACTCCATTATTGTCACCAAGACGGAAATCAGACAATACCAGATCTACATCATTATCTTTTAAAAAATCCTTTGCCGTATTTAACGACAATACATAACGGGCATTAACTCCGTTATGTATCAGCCAGTTGTTTGTTGCACGCGCATAAGTACGGTCATCTTCCACTATCAGTATAACTCCCATTTATTTCCTCCTTCAGTATTTCCGCTTTCTCTATCGCTTTTCTCACAGCCCCGCTCAAGCGTTCAAACTGTCCTTCAGATACTTCATGCCAGCTTTCCACTGGTAGAGAAGCCATATTCTCCAGTTCCTGCAATGGAATATCTATGCGTATCATAATCCATAAGGGGACAGCCTTATGAATGATACGTTCCACTCTTTTATAATCTCTTGTGGTAAAAGCATCCTGCATACCGGCAAGCTCCTTCCTGGTATCCTCTATGAAAACAGCCAGCAGTTCTTCTACATTCTTTTCACCTTCCAAAATTGCTGTAAAATCCGGTCTTTCAATACTGTAAGTCGCGTTCAGCAACTCTTTTTCGGAAAAAGGCTTGTTAAGACAACCGACAAATCCCATTTTTTTGAAATATTCCTCATTCTCATCAAAACGGGCGGTTACGGCCAATACAGGAACAGTCCTTGACTGTCCGACATTGCAACCCCGAAGCAGGGACAATATTCCGTACCCATCCATATCGCACATCTGCATATCTGTCAAAACAAGGTCATACCACCCTTTACGTAATAATGCAACCAATTCTCCAGAACTCTGACAACAGTCACATTCAATACCGCTACGGGCATACATCTTCCGGGTCACTTCCAGTTGCATACGGTCATCATCTATAAATAATATCTTGATTCCGGATACCATATTCTCATTTGAACGGTTCTCCTGCATATTTTCTGTCTCCTCAAATGGCAGGCAAACCTTAAATGTGCTTCCTTGTTCCGGCAGACTGTCCACATAGATGTCTCCATTCATCAGAGCTACCAATCGGGAAGTGATAGCCAGTCCCAACCCGAAACCGTCTCCATTCATTGACAAACCTCCCTGCTCAAAATCTGAAAATATACATTCCTGTTTCTCTTTATCAATACCTATGCCCGTATCCCTTACAAATAAGGATAATTTCCTATCATTGTACCGCGAACCGACATGTATATATCCGGTATGTGTAAACTTGACCGCATTGGACAATAGGTTGCAAAGGATCTGCATCAGGCGTCCGGAATCTCCTATAACAAGAATATTACAATCTTTGATTTCCATTGTCAATCCCAGTCCTTTTTTTTCAGCTGCCGGAAAAAAAGAGCTGACACCATTTTCCAGTGTTTGTCCCAAATGAAAGATTTCTTTCTCGGTTTGTTCTTTTTCCGTTTCCAGTTTATAATAATATAATAGATTGTTTGCCAGCCCAATAACATACCGGGAGGCATGCTGAATATTTATGGCGTACTTTCTGTTTTGTTCACCATCCTTTTCTTTTTGCATTAACTCGGCAAATTCGCAGATAGTACCTAAAGGCGCTCTTAAATCATGTCCCACTGCTAACATCATTTTTTTACGTATAGTTAACAATTCCCTATTTTTACAATCAGATATTTGTAGTTGCACCTGATATTTATTCATTTTTCTAAAATGACAATATACAAGCACATAAAGCGCAATGAGTAACAAGATTGAAAAAAAAGTTATAAAAAGAATAAGAAAAAATGAGCGTTTTCTAGAAGCTATCATCTCATTTATTTCTTTGGCCGATTGTGCTTTTATAGTTTTTTCCAACTCATCCATTAGATTACCTATCTGCAAATTCATTTCCTTTTTACGTTGCTGCAAACTATCAGAATAAACAGATAATCTTTCCCTATAATTTACATATTGTTCGTAGATTTCTTTTTGTAACGAATGAAGTTTCACTTTTATATATTGAGAAGCATCTGACTGTTCCAATTGTTTTCGAGATGAATAAATAGATTTATCTTTTTTCTTTCCAAATAATTTTCTCAATATATTTTTCTTTTCCATTTCTTTCAACTCCATTCGAGTCGATATATTTGGTACTATAAAAGGAATCTGTTGGTAAAGTAAACTATCCGCACGTGGAAATTTCGAAAATAGAATCATTGCATCTTGTAACAATCGTTCTTTCTCCGATAAAAGCAAAATTATTTTATTTATCTGCAAATGCTGTACATCAGATACATAATAGAGCTTTAACTTATTTAAAGCTTCAATTGTTGTTATATACTTTCTTTTATGGCTATTATATTCTGCACTGTCCCCCTCCAATAATAGATTTTCAGAAAATGAGAAATCAAGTAATTGCTGTAAGACAATATCAACAGCTTCTTTTTTTCTATAAGAATATACTTCCATCTTATTCAGATCTTCTATATACAAGTATTCTTGATAGACAGAAAGAATAGCAATACTTAACATTAGAAATAGTATAGTACACCCTATAATGATTTTATAATAAAACATGAAACACTAATACTTTAGGTGAAAACTTTTTCCTTTTTCTGAAAAACAATTTTCTTACATTATTACAAAACCACTGTTTAATAAACAGACCTTTCAACTTAAACTTGATCACAAAACTCATGCAACATTACCCTCCTTTGCACATCTGTACATTCAAATCACCCTGCCACTCTACCTCAACTTCTTTAGTTACGTAACCGTCTTTTGAAAATATTAAAGAACTATTTTCAGGTACCAATATAGAATATTCCCCTTTCAAATCGGTCTGAACACTGCTTTTCATAGCATTCGAAGTAACCCTTACATTCACAATAGGAGTTGCCTGAATGTCGCGAACTACTCCCTTCACTTGTATCAAATGCCCTCCGATATCTTTTTTCCTCACAACAGTTTCATTAGTCTGATACCCTGCTGGAACCTTTTTCCCTACATAAATAGGTAATTTAAAGCTGATTCGGTCTGAAGATGTACCTATCTGTATCTCAAACTCTCCTTCTTCCAAAAAACGGTTACCGGAATCATCTGTCTGATAAAGTTCTTTCACCGGAATCTGAATAAGCACATCTTTGCTTTCACCAATCCCCAGCTCCACTTTTGCAAAACCTTTCAACTGCTTGACAGGGGTCATCACGGTGCTCACCACATCGTGAACATAGGCCTGTACTGCCTCTTTTCCTCTACAATTTCCCACATTTTCAATCTGAGTAACAACAGAAATAGTATCATAAAGCTGATAATGCTTTTTATCCGTATAGGCTTTCTTATACTTAAAGTCCGTATAGCTCAATCCATATCCGAAAGCCCACAAAGGCGCAGGACTTGAAAAAACATAATCTCTCCCCGGCTTGTCATAGCTACCGGGTTCTTTATAGAAACCTTTATCGGTTGATAAATGATTGTAATATACCGGCAAATGTCCGGTGCTTTGCGGGAAAGAGAATGTCAATTTACCAGAAGGATTCACGTTTCCGAACAGAATATCCGCTATGGAAGCTCCTCCCTGTTCCCCTGCATACCACTGCACCAACACGGACGATACATGCTCTTTTATCCAAGGAATGGCAAAAGGTTTTCCGGCAACAAGCACAACAATGACAGGTTTCCCTGTAGCATATACTGCTTGGACCAATTCATTTTGTACACCCGTTAAGGAGATATCACTCAAGTCTACCCCTTCACCGCTGGTTGGCGACTCTGCATTATAGCGGACAAAAGCCGCGCTGGAACTCCCCACAAATACTACCGCAACATCACTTTGCTGTGCTGCAAAAACGGCCTCTTCAATGCCACTTCTATCCAATGAAGTCAAGGAACAACCTTTTGAATAATTAACTTGTATCCTATCACCGACCAATTGTCTTATTCCTTGAAGAGGAGTGATTCCATCTTTATTATCTCTACTCCATGTGTAATCTCCAAACTGAACACAATCCGCATTAGGACCTATAACCGCTATTGATTTTAATTTATCAGTATCCAATGGCAACAGCTGTTTTTCGTTTTTCAACAATACAACCGATTCATCCGCTATTTTGCGGGACAGACTAACACTCTCGTCAGAATGGAGAGGCAAACGGTAAGGAGCGTGCTCCAAATAGGGATCCTCAAAAAGCCCCATCTCGAATTTGGCTCGCAATACTCTCCTGACAGCCCGATCGATATAGAAAACGTCAAAATCCCCCGAACGCACCTTCTCCTCCAAAACAGAAAAACAGTAACTGGACGCTTCCACATCCAAACCTGCCGAAAGTACTTGTCCGGCTGCTTCCAAATCATCTACAGCCGTTTTATGAAAAGTTTTAAGCATTTCCACTACCCCCCAGTCGGAGTACACATATCCGCGAAATCCCCATTTGTTCCGAAGAATCTCAGTAAGCATAAAATGAGACGCTGAATTAGGCACTCGGTTCCACGAATTATAACTGGACATAACCGCCATTATATTTGTATGTGTCACCACGGTTTCAAAAGGTTTCATATAGATATCAAACAAGTCACGGGTTCCGCAATCTACCGAAGCCAAGTTCAATCCTCCCTGCGGATTACCGTGAGGTCCATAATGTTTCAGCATTGGAGAAATTCCATGAGACATGTAGCCTTGCACCTCGGCAAGTGCCATCATAGAACATATAAAAGGATCTTCTGCAAAAGACTCTTCCACTCTTCCCCAACGCAAATCGCGAACTACATCTACACAAGGAGCCAGCACTTGCTTCACACCTATTTCATTGAGTTCTCCTGCAATATGCTTTGCTTTTTCGTAAGCTAAATCAATATTAAAGGTACTCCCCATTGCTATATTCTGAGGATAAATGGTACAGCCCTCCTGAACCACCCCATGCAACGATTCGGCCACAACAAAGCCGGGAATGCCCAAACGAGTGTTCTCTACCAGATAAGTTTGAATTTTACGAAAGTTATCACGGCAACTGGATGCAGTCAAAGGAAATCCTTCAAAAAATCCATACCCTACTCCTGCACATATATTATGCAGTTTCTTCATATTCAATGTTTGTCCGTCAAACAGATCCCACGAATGCAAATGTCGAATCTGGGCTATCTTTTCTTCCAAAGTCATACGAGCCAACAAATCATCTACCCGCACTTCTACCGGAAGAAGAGGATTTTTATAAGGCAAGTCCTCTTTTGCTTGTATACCGTGAGTAAAAAGTAGACAAGCAGCTACTATCAATATCAAAAATTTATTCATTAACGTACCACCTATTTTATTATAAAAAAATCAATTACAAAACTCTATCCAATAATCCGTTCAAAGGCATCAGAACATAAAGCTACCTTAATCTTGTTTCATATTTGGAAAGCAAATAACGGGCAAACGCTTGAAGTTCTCCCTCCATTTTACGTTCCGGCTTTGTTTTAGAATCCACCCAATCAGATTCAAACTTATCTAAAGCATCATCCAATATTTTTTGATTGAACTCTTGTCCGTTTTCGACCGAACGCACAACTGCGTCTATATACATTTCCCAACGAACAGAATAATAGCCACCAATCAGCCCGGCCCAAGTCCGGCTGGCATAATCATTCAAAATTCCTCCCCACGTAGTTATCAAACTCCGGGCATTTTTCTCATAATAATCTTGAATAGCCTCATCATCGCTATACATCCGAGCCATATCAATCCATTTATGAAGTGAAGTGTAATTATGAAAAGATGTCAGTTTGTCAATATCATTTAAAATTTCACGCATCTCCAAAGCGCGCATCCGCAATGCCAGCAAATCTCCTGTTTTATACATTCGGTCAAACTCATTCTTGACCGTCAGAAAATAATTGCCCAACAGTTGCCTGCCAACCGATATTACATCCAGCTGCAAAGCATCCCGTTTCAAATCAGAAGCCTGCAACAGTCCTTCCCATACCTGCAACAATTTTTTGTTACAATACTCTATATTTACGTTATCGCAATTTGATCCCATGACAGGCCGATAGTTAGGCAATATTCCAGCCGTCTTGGAAACTTGGACATATATATCATTAAACAATAAATTCCAAGCCTCACGAACCGGTTGAGAAACTTCTCCAGCATGGCGATCGGCCAATGCATTTACCCATGTCTGATTATCCTTACCTATGCTCCAGGCTTTTTCCAAAATGTATTCATAAGGAAACTGAATGACATCCAAGCCTTCCAACGTAGAACCGATTCCTTTCAGATTATTGCCACCTTCACTCAAAGCCTTCTCCAATCTATCACCACTATCCTTCACACTCCCTACGAGACTGGTGTTTCCGCCAAAATTGCCCAAATAGCACCAAATGTAAGGCTGTCCGTAAAAGCAATCGGTTTCCTTCCATAATTCAACTTTTTCACAGTGGTAATCCAATAAAGACAAACGATTTACAGGCACTCCTTTCAAGAAAGCCTCAACTCGTGGAGTCGTCCATTTTTTCTTATCAAAATAGAACATCCAGGTCATTTGCAACCACTCTGCCTTAGAATCGGCATTAAGCAAAGTATGATACAAATTAGAAGAAACCTTTTTCAAATAATCAGGCTCCCAACTGGGAGGTTCCACTTCATTAAACGGATCGACCCCATAGATGTGATCTGTTCCAAATAGCCGTTCCTGCTCTTTAAGGAACTTCTTCTGTATGGTTGCGAACAAAGGCTCTTCCGGAGATAAAAAAGAACAATGGTATTCATCTGTAAACCCGGCCCAATTACCCAAACTCTGAATATCCGCATCCGGATAAACCCGTTTTAAGGCTGCCGGAACATGACCGTTGAAAGCCGGCAATACAGGCTTCATGTTCAGCTCCCGCTCGCGCGATAAGATCTGTTGCTGAAGCTTTGTCTGTTTCTCAAGCCATTCCATCGGCAAGGGGCCATTCCATGAATCAATGTTTGCCATACGATGCCAAGGTAAATAAACAGGACCCGTAAAATAGGAAAGAATCTCCTGAGACTTCAGTCCCATATCCTTCCAGACCTTATACCACACAGCTTCTTGACCGGTGATAGCCAAAGGCATATTGACACCATTTAGTGCCATCCAGTCAATAAACCGCTGCCAATCTTTCCAATCCCAAAAAGCCATACTATAGCCAAAAGTACAATAATTCAAAAAGAAACGCCTCTCTACCCTTGCTTTCACTTCCACCGGAGAAGGTATTTGAGGTAAAACCTCCGGCATTTCTACAGATTGGTCTGCATACCAAGATACAGTAGTCAGACAGTAATACTTCAAATAGTAATTCAGCCCTACAGCCATTGAATTTGCATTATTCCCACTAATCAAAATCTTCGAATCAGCAGAAGATTCTATTCTGAAAAAGTCCTCCTTGCTATTCACCTTTTTGAATTGAAACATATCGGCACAATCAGGAATCAAACGTCTCAACATGGATTCCGCAGCTCCAACATCCCCTTTGTTTACCGCCCATAAAGGCATTGCCATTCCCCAAAACATCACTAAAAAACATACTATTTTTCTCATCATCTTTATATTTTTTAAATTTTACGTTTACGCTTAATTATCACACTAACTGATTTTATTCGGAATCTCTTTCTGCGGCTATCTCTATCACTTCACTAAGCACTATATCTTCAGAGGAAGTTCCTATCAGAATCTCATAAAGTCCGCTGTCATAACCATACTGCTTTTTATCCACTTTATAATAAGAAAAAGATTCCTTATCAAGCGATATGCTTACCTGCCTTTTCTGTCCTTTGGGTATAAAGGCTTTCTCAAATCCTTTAAGCTCTTTATAAGGCCTCGATACGAAAGGATGCATAGGTCTAATGTATAATTGAGCAACTTCGGAACCGTCCCAAGAACCAACATTACTAATTGTGAAACTGACTTCCACATCTGTATCGCCCTCTTCTTGTCGAACCTTAAGATCATCATATTCAAATCTTGTATATGAAAGACCATATCCAAATGGGAAACGGGGTTTCACTTTTGCACTGTCGTAATAGCGGTATCCTAAAAATAATCCTTCTTTATATTCCACCTCCTTATCTCCATCGGTGTCATGATAGTATGGAAATGCAGAATTATCTTCCCATTTATATTCAAATGAAACCGGCAGTTTCGCACTGGGATTGATGTCTCCCGAAAGAATATCGGCAACCGCTTTCCCTCCCTCTTGTCCCGGATACCATAAATACAGAAGTGCCGGAACCTGATCCGCCCAACGATTCATATCAATATTTCCACCTGCATTTACCAGCACAATAGTCCGCTTATTGACGGCAGAAACAGCTTGTATCAAACTATCTTGATAGGCAGGTAGCCCAAAATCCCGATCATTGCTTTCGCGTTCAAGGCTCTCATTCAATCCTACATTGATTACCGCAACATCAGCCTTTCCGGCTATTTGAACAGCTTCATCAAATGATACTCGATTTTCCCTCCAACCCAAAGATATATCCACAGGATGGCAGTCCGCAAAATATTCCAATACTACTGGGTACTCTCTCCCTGCCTCTAAAAACAGGATAGATTCTTTCGTCGTAATTCCCTGCTCTCTCCATGCATCAATCACCGTTTCCGAATCAATCCGCAAGCGAAAGCCATCAAAACCTCTGACTGTAAACAGATAATCAGCACTTTTCGGAGGCCGGATGATTCCCCGCCACCGTATAGAGCAGTGATCGAAAGGAGGGCCTTTCTTAAGGGATGCAACATGCCAACCATTTTGAATACAGATGATCGTATCCACTTTGGTTTCAACCGGTCTCCCGGCCAACTGTGTGTTATCATAATATTCTCCTACAAGCCCTCTTTCACATCCTTCTGCACTTGTATAAAACAAAGACTTCTCTACCGCATCCCAATGTCCGGCAATGCCCGACGCATAATAAAACTCTGCATCCCGAAATTTATCTTTTAGTCCATCAAGAACATTCGTACTATGAAAAGGAAATGTATAGGAACTCCCCCCTCCTGCAACATACGAATTTGCATTAGGCCCGATAACAGCCACCGATTTTACCTCAGACCTATCAAGAGGCAACAGATTTCTTTCATTTTTCAACAAAACAATTCCTTCCTGAGCCAGTTTCAATGCCACCTCTCCCCCATCCGGATTATCATAAGGAACAGAAGCGTCCGATTGAGCATTATCATAAAACCCAAATCTAAACATTATCCTCAAAATTCTTCTGACCTTATCATCTATCGTCGCCGTTTTAACATGTCCAGCCTGCAATGCAGGAAGTAAATTAGCCCGATTCATACAGATGGCCTGAGGCATCTCCAAATCCAGCCCTCCGTTGGCCGCTTCAATCGCATTGTAAGTCGCTCCCCAATCGCTCATTACCAGCCCTTGGAAGCCCCATCGTTTCTTGAGTAACTGATTGTTCAATTCATCACTCTGAGTGACATGGACACCATTTACAATATTATATCCGTCCATAATAGCGCCCACTCCCGCTTTCCGGATAGCATCCCTATATACAGGAAGATAAATTTCATGCAATGTTCTTTCATCAATATTGCTGTTTATATTATGACGATCCCATTCCTGATTATTGGCAACAAAATGTTTCAACGTAGCAACAACATGCTGATCTTGCACTCCTCGCACGTAAGCTACGGCTATTTGAGCGTTCAAGTATGGGTCTTCCGTAAAATACTCAAAGTTTCGCCCGCATAAAGGCGACCGAATTATATTGACTGCCGGTCCGAGTAATATATGGGCCCCACGTGCTTTCGCATCTCTACCCAATTGCTTTCCCAACTCATAAACCAGCGACCTATTCCATGTAGAAGCTGTCAATACCCCTGCCGGATAAGCGGTTGCTTTTCCATCTTTATGCGCTCCCAACGGGCCATCCGTCAATTTTAAAGCAGGAACTCCCAAACGCTCAATGCCTCTGATATAAAAATCCCGATAGCCACCTATATAGTCGATTTTCTCTTCCAGGGTCATCTGATGAAGCAAATCTTCAACACGCGCTTCTACAGCAGCCGTCTTATCTTTATATATCTGTGCATATCCACATTCCGCCCAAAGAGCGCCAATGATACATAACACAATTATGATTCTCATATCTCTATCTATTCTATATTCAGGGTTCTATATCAATGCGTCCTACATGCTCCATCCGATAACGGCTTTGATTCCAGTGAAAAGGGACATATTCCGAATTTATATGAATTGTATTTCCCTTAAACAATAATCCGTCCACAGACTTAGCATAGAGTATCGGTGCATCGAAAACATCAAATTTATTATTTATAATCCGAATCGATTCAGCATTTCCTCCATGATAACACCGTTCCTGCTTCTGCAGATTTTTCACAACAGGAGAGATACTGATGACAGCATTCGCTTCCATAAAAATGCTACTCAGCACATTGACAAACCGATTGTTACAAATCAGCACATCCCTACATGCACCACTTTCATACCAATAGGAGCAATCGCCACTAATCAAAATTGCCGCTCCCGACACATGATCAAATACATTTGAGTCCACCACCACCCTCCTCGGAGTAGTAAACAACGCTCCACGTGCCCGATTATTACGAATCAAATTTTCTGCAAAACAGACTTCGGGAGTCCATGTCAGGTTTTCCATACAGAATTGATCTTTCCCGAAAAGTCTTCCATCAAGTGGATTTGCAAAAACGATTTTGAAAGAACGTGCTCCCATGGCAGAACCATTGACGTCCATAGGAACAATATCGACAATCCGATTCATACCGGTAACCACCTCTGAAGTCTCTTTTGAAACAAACTGTACTGTATCTCCAGCAAATCCCCAATCAAATCCATAAGTCTGTTCATACATAAAATGGCCAATCACGGTATAATCATCAACTCGCTCTTCCATATTCAGATAAATGCCATGTACATTGATTGCATCGTCTCCCATATGCTCGTAAAGACCATGCGTTGAAACAATCTTGCCCCGACAATGCGAGAAATGAGTAGCATCAACAACAGTCGTAATATAACGTGAAGGATTCCTTTCACTCAAACAGATTCTGGTGCTATCCAGCGTTACGTTTTCACACAACTGAGCCAATACTCCCATTCCTTCAGCATAATTAATTTCCACATTCTTCAATGTCGTATTCACATTATGATGCAAAAAAACGGCCGGAGCCGGACGGTCCCAAGTACGCAGCAACATGACAAATCCGGGCTTTAACCTTTCATCATGCCACAAAGGAGCATGTATCACCCGCTTCCCTTTTGCCACTAAAGAATGATTGGGAAATTCCAAATCTCCCGTATTATAAGCCACACGCTTCGTCTCTCCCTCATACGCCGTGGCATAGAAAGGACGAATCCCCCATTGCCCCAAAGCATAGATATCCAAAACAGAATCTTTGGCAAGCCGATAATCGACATCCGGAAACACCTCAAAAGTAATACCCGCTTTTCCTTCATTCTTCAATATTCTAATTTGAGGATACACTGCCTCTTGAAAATCAATTTGAATATCCTGAAGCGTACAATTTTTGGAACGAACCAACGAAACAGGCAACATACAACCATGACAGACAAACAGCGCACCGTTTCCTTCCACAGTCAACGACCTGAAGTCTTCCAAAGGAATTGCCACATGCAACGGTTTCTCCAAAGGTTTCTGTTCTCCACGATATTCAGCATGATTGGATATATAGTACATTCTACTGGAAGCATTTTCCTGATAAAAGTCATATCTACCCTTTTGGAAACGTATCACAATACTATCCTCTGATACTCTTTCATGAATTTCATGTAAGGCAGCTTTCATCTTAGCTGATAAGTTTTTCCCTTCCGGTACTATTCCGAAAGATGCCATATCAAACACTTGTATTGCATATACATTACAAATACATACAAAAAGTATTGCACATGCTAACAATTTTCCATACATATTACATTGACATTTTAGTTACTTGATACACTCAAAATAAGGTAACCGCTCAATGGGGACTTGAATTGAGATTGTCCTTCCTCCTTTATAAATCTTTCCCTGGTCATCACGCCATTTTCCGGAAGGCAATTTCACCACACGGGAAGTTCCTTTGGTGACCATCGGAGCAACCATATACTTCTCACCTATCATAAACTGATCTTTACAATTCAGAAATCCTTGTCCCGGATACATATACTCCATATGTCTGACCATCGGCTCACCTGTTTGGGATGACTTCTTGGCTGTTTCCAAAAAATAAGCTCCCATAGTCTCATGGAAACAAGCAAACTTCTGACATATTTCCAAATGCTTCTGATCCAATATACGCCAAGGAGCAACAGAAAATTGCATCATAGGCATAAAAGCATGAATCTGACATGAACGCACAATTAATTCTTGATCAAAACTGTCTTTATCAATATTCAAAAAAGTAGAATAAGCACCTCCACCTATCATATCGGGACACGTATAGGCATGCCCTAAAAGTCCGGCAGCTATCATATCGGGAATAAGCCATGAAACCGCATCCCATGAATAAGGCTTATCGCCTAACCGCTGAACCAAAGGTTGACCTCCCATTTTAAAGGAAGTACGATATTCATTGTAAGGGAAATACAATCCCATCTCAGCCCATTTTTGGGAAAATACCGCTGCTTTGGCAGATGGATTAAAAAACTCCAGGTTATCTCCACACATATACATGACATCTCCCGCATCGAATTTAAACCCATCGACTCCATATTTCTTCTGGGTGTCATACAACTGTTGCTTCAGATATTCAAAAGCTGCCGGATTTGTCAAATCAAAGCAGGCACTCGAACCGTTCCACCAGCGCAAGATAGCCGGTGTATCCTTGCCACGCTCCTTTATCAAATACCCCTTCTCCTCCAAAAAACGAGCCTCCGGGCTATCTGCTGTCACATAAGGAGAAACCCAGAGCATGATTTTAAATCCTGCCGAATGCAGCCGTTCTACCATTCCTTTCGGATTGGGAAATTTCGCAGCCTTGAAATCGAAGTTGCCATAATGATTCTGCCAGTTGTCATCTATCATAAAAATGCCGGTAGGAAAACCATTTGCCAATACTTGCTGTGCATACGCTTCAATATCTGCTTGATTTTGATTGTACATCAGTTCAATCCACGTATTATACTGCGGTTTAGAAAAGAAAAGCTCTTCGGGAGTCTTACCCGAGGCAGGAAAATGCTTGACTGATGCCGCCAAATAAGCCTCACGCAAGTTTTTACCTCCTTGTTCCACAGAAAGCTTTTCAAAATTTGAATGCAGTAGCAATGTATCATTCCGAAAACGGAAACGGAAAGGATGTTCTCCATAGACATAACGTCCTTTGGAAGAAATCAATAACGGAACAATTTGGTTATTCTCATTCTGTCTCTCCAAATTATATTCTTTAGTATTGGAAGCATAGGGCATTTGGTTCCCCAATGCGGTCAAGCCTCCCCACCAACACTCGCCATCGAGTGGAGTAATGATTGTTGTTTCAATCGGTTCTTGTGCTGACAATGCCATTGACAGCCACAAACATACAATAGTTAACAAAGATTTTATGAGTGACATCATACTATATTTATTATTTATCCTATTTCATTATATTTCTGATTATTAGGAATCCCCGGTTTGCCTACCCCTTTTTCCATCAGACTTTTCAGTTCCTCCATATACCACCAATAGACTTCACGAGGAAGCACCCGGTGTTTTCGGCAGATAGATACAGCCATTCCTACTACTTCCCCCATCATGGCAGTAGTTCGCATCAACCGTGTCGAACCAAAAGTGACATGTGTGGCACTGATATTCCGTCCTGCCATAAAGAGATTGTCCACATTGCGTGAATACAGACATCGGTAAGGAATGGGATAAGGCTTGATATAAATATGTTCCGTGGACGACAAGAAAGGAGCATCCGGAAACTTTGCCATATTGGCAGAATCCGGAAAATGCAGATCAATGGCCCAAGTAGTAGTAGCTGTAGCATCCTCATGAAACACCTGTTTATCAATGTCATCTTGTTTCAAAATATAATCGCCCAATAAACGACGTGATTCGCGTTTTCCAGCAACATAAGCCACCCATGACAATTTTCGTTTCATCCATTTATCATCTTTTTTCAGTCTGTTTTTCAAATAGCTCCAATTAGAGTAAACTACTAAGAGTCCGTAATCGCGAATACGCTCTGCCTTCGTTATTTGATTGAGATTCATGCCAACTTCCCATCGCCACTCTCCCATAGTGACTTTTTCGCACTTATTCTCATCCAAGCTCAAGCCGTACTCAAATAATGGAAAAGAATTTTTATAGGACAATTCTTCCGAATACCATTGTACGGAAGCTCCCATTGTCAGGGAATCTGCTTTTTCTGGAGCCAGACTCTCTCCAAAATCCATGCGGCCTTCACGTCCCATACGATAGTCTGCACCTGCCAAAAAGCCAATATTCCCATCTCCCGTGCAATCTGCAAATAAGGGAGCCTCAAACACTCTTTCTTTTCCTGTTTCAATGTGGACAGCCCGGACGGCTTTAATCTGCCTGCCATTCAACTCTACTGCTGTGGCATGGAAATTTAAAAACAATGAAATGTTTTTCTCCGCATTCACCACATCCAGTTTTTTCCAATCCTCATAGTATTCACCCGGCTGTGCATTTCCCCCACGAACAGGTCCGTACTCTTTTACCAAACCTCCCAATTGGGGATAAGGAGGCATTTCGATACTTGCACCTAAATGTACCCGTACCTCAGAGCTATTGTTTCCACCAAGTATCGGCCTGTTATGTACCAAAGCAACCTTACATCCCAGCCGTGCGGCCGACAATGCCGTAGACATACCGGCCGTACCTCCACCTACAACGACCAAATCAAAATGTGCAACTTGCGAATCTCCCAAAGCATCTTTATACATTTGCTTCCTGAAAGATTTCATCTCTGCCACTGAAGCAGGAGGAATTTTATCTGCATCTTGCGTAAAATAAATGGCATCACACCGACCGTCAAATCCGGTCAAGTCTTTCAAACATATTTCTACCTGAGCTTTGTTGATACGAACGCGACCTGCAAATTGCCACATCCAATCCTCGCCCTCGGTTCCTAACGAAGAAGAGACTTCTCGCCCATCAACATACAGTGCGAAACGGCCGGGACCTTTGTTCTTACACCACGGTGATGTCCAATTGTAAGTACGGACATATACATAATATTCTCCCTTATTGGGAACATTGATGTTAGTTACGGCATCTGACACAGGAACTCCCATACCATGAGCTAACAAATAGGGTGACCCCATTTGGTCCATGAATTGTTGATCAACAGCCCACCCTCCTTTTTGAAGAAAGCTTTCTGCTTCTATCAAAAAATCAGCAGCATTCACGTTTCCGATAAAAAGCGAGCACCATATTATAAACAATATTTTTAATCTTTCAATCATTATAATCATCATTTTTAAATTTGTAATTTCTAATCATATTATGAATCCATTTAAGACGAAGTTCCTCTTGTTTTGGATAATTCCAATGACCTGCACCCGGAAATGTAATCATTTGCTTTTCAGCTAGTATGCCATTGTAAGCAGCCATCACAGATGTAGGTGGACAAACTGTATCATTATATCCCATTCCATACCATCCGGGGACCCGAATCCGTGAAGCGAAATTCACAACGTCAAAATAAGACAAAGCATTGCGAACCTCTTCTGTCAAACAAGAATCGCCATACATCCCTAAACGAAATGTATGCGGCCAACCGTCTGCTTGTTTAGCCAACCAAGCTTCCTGATCGCACAGAGCTGGGAAATAGGCTGTCAGAAAGTCAACACGCTTATCAAGTCCAGCAACAACCATGGCCAACCCTCCACCTTGACTACCTCCACAAACTCCTATCGTCTTCCTATCAAACCAAGGCAACGTAAAAAGAAAATCAATAGCCTTGACACAGCCTACATACACCCGTTTATAATAATATGTGTCCCGATTGGTGCTCCCCATCACCGAATAGTTACGCAATCCGGCATTTGTCAATCCTTCATATACTTCAGGAGCAAGATTCTGCGGAATACCATGTATTCCTATATCCAATGTTATAATCCGATCGCCATAATTCGCTCCTCTGTCAAAACGATGAACACCCGCTCCCGGAAGCTGCAAAATAGCAGGGAAACAACCTTCTGCCTTAGGAACAGTAAGTATGCCATAAAAGCGAGAAGCAGGTGCATCATTCTGAAAATCAACCCGATAAACCTGATGAGTAGCAGAACACAACTCCGGCACTTGTATCAAATGAGGAGACAATTCAACCTTACGTGATTCGGCAATAGCTGCATCCCAAAATGCTTCAAAATCTTCCGGTTCCTTCACAACCGGAACTATTTTCTCTTTATCTACAGCCACCGTCGCCACACTTTCACAAACTACATCACCTCCTCTTTTTACCTTTACCTTACAGCGCATAAAGCCTGCTTTATTCATAACAGCCTTTACTACCAGCTTCCCATTCTCTAACAATGCATCTTGTTTCACTATCGTTGGAAAACATTCAGCCCCCAACTCGTAATCCACCCTGTAATTCTCCACCCATTGCCCTCCTTGTGAAACTTCTATCAAAAAGCACACTTCTTCCCCCAATCGGTAATCATAGTCAACGTGTTCCGGTATAATAGCGACCTTTACATCTGTTGAATCTTTTCTGTCAAATGAAGATTGCAACAAAGAAGATTCACTGTCAAAAGGTCCATAAACAGCCTTCACCCGATTTTCCTCATCCTTTGCGGACAATACATAAACGGCATATTTCTTCCCTTTATCAAAAACCTTGATTACTACATGGCCATCTTCCGGACATACCTGCGCCATCCACTTCCGATCAGCATACAACTCTCTGAGATGTTCGGGCAAATTTGTCGGAAAAACCATTCGTTCTGAAGAGTAAAGATTCTTATCCAGCATCCGTTCCATGACCACAGGTTGAATATGCTCATCTTCCCATACAGGAATGACATACTGTTTGGCTCTGATATTCCGAATAAAACCTTCGCTCATAGCGTCTGTCCAAGCATGATGATTGGCTTTGCAAACATCCACCTCCCCACAGACCTTACCCACCAGCGTTTCTACATCCAGTTCATTCCCTTGTTCATCATACACATACGAACTGAGGTCTCCACCGGTATAATAACTAAAAGGTCCATAATCCACTCGGATTGCCAAACTTTTAGTATTTTCATTTTGCTGAGACTCATCAAGGTTCAAAGGGGTGAGTCCATAACATTTCACCGTCTTTTCATCTATGCCTGTCCACACTTCTCCATTAGCCGCCAAATTACGTACGGAAAATACACCCTGATATCGGCTACTATCATTCAGCAAATGGATTTGATTCAGCATACCCACCTTAAATACTTCCCGGCATAGCCCATATTTTTTTGCCTGCCATTGTAGAAAAGAGCAATAATTATCTACATTCCGATCATCTATCGGGAGTGGATATTGATAATCGGGAAATCCTCTGTCAAAGACTTTCCCAAACCGTATATATTCTCCTACTTCCGCTATTCCCGTCAACATATAATCGGGGAACCGCCCCTTGGTACACATGGTCTCATTTTCAACTTCTCCAATATGATCGCTATGGAAATGACTGATCATCAGGTAATCCACTTTCTCTTTATGAGGATTCATCCGTTTCACATAACGTGCTATCCATGCTCCTGCATGTCGGGACGTATCAGGCAACAATTCAGTCATTTTAGGATAATCCTCTGGATCATAATCTCCTGCATCTATCAACAAGGTGGTTCCATCCGGGAAAATCAAAAAACTACTTTCTCCTCTTCCCGTATAGATGTGATGGATTTCCATTTCCCCTTCTTTCCAAGCAGGAAATTCATTTGAATCTTGTTGACAAGAGCACTCCCAGAAAGTGACAATAATGAAGATAATATACCTTATCATCATTTCACCTCCTTAACCCCTTTGATATAAACCGGGCAACAAGTATAAAGTGAAGTATAAGTTCCTTCCTTATTGTCTACCACTTTTCTATTCCCATACATATCATAAATTTCCAAGTAAGGCATATCCGACTTATATGTATAGGTCTTTATCTTCTTGTCCGTCAATAGCCGTTCGTCTCTTTGCCAAAAACAAGCAATCTCTTCACCTTTAGCATTTACAAACATATATGCAAAATGATTACGCTCATCTTCAGCCAGTTCCAGCTCCTCCACATTACCTTTGAAAAGAGCATTTCCCACGATATCGTTGAATGCAGCTACGGTGACAAATGCAGGTTTGGCCGAGAAGGGAGTGCGGTGATTGTGCGAATGGATAATTCCAAAATTACTCTCACTGTTGAAATATCCCACCTCATTGTTTATGAATGAGTAGTGAAAGTACTTGTCCGCACGGTTAGGATCACTGTTGATTATGAACGAACGAGCGTACCAACGTGCCTGCTCATTTTCGGTACACATAAAGAAATTGCGATGTGCTTCATTCTCGCCCATCTCTCCGGGATACGAGCACCAGCCATTCTCTGTAATCCACGCTTGTTTTTCGGGAGCCAAACGCTTCATAAGATCATGAAACAATTGTGTATTGGGAAACATATTCAAATCCGGCTTATTGGTATAGTATGTCTCAGGACCTCCGATAAAATCATAAAGATGAATGCTCGACGCATCACAATAATCATTCAGTCCCAATCGGAAAAGTCCTTCCAGATACGGCTTTTCAAAACGAGACACTGCCCCCGATACAATAAAGGCATCAGCATTTGCCCGCTTGATGGCCGGATATGCCGCCTTGATAATGTCCATGCTCTGATGATAATTCTCGGGATGATGTACCCCTCCCTTTGTCAGGTTGAATTCATTGGGATAAGTGAAAATATGGGTGTATTCTTTCAATGCATCCACCATAAAATAGCAGAAGCGGGCATAAGCTTCCCGCTTATCCTCGTTTTCCAGCCAATAGGGAACCGTATCGTATAAAGGACATTCCTGGCTCAGTATTCCCACCATCTTCAGTCCTTGCTTTTTCAGGCATTGATTGGAATACAATATATTACGGGTCAAGGCAAACTCGCCCTTGCTCTTTTCCATCTGATACCAGCGAAGAGAAGTCCTGACCAAGCTATATCCCGCATCTTTCACTAACTCTGCCAAAAAATCAATGTCTTCATTGCTATAAACAGCCCAATCAAAATGAAGGTTGGTTCCGAAGTGCGTATTAATTTCGTCCGCACGCCGAGAATGAGAAAAATCAACAACAGCCTTCTGATAAGATTGTTCCCCCTCCATTTCAAGTATCAGCTCATACACACCGTAAGGCAAAGAGGGAAGTTCAATACAGGTCCGTTCGCCGGATAAAGACTGTTTTTGGGTATATATGCTTTCCCTGTTCTCGTTAATAATACTATAAGCCAATGTTCTGCAAGCATGTTTACCGGTCATATCCAAACATTCTACTTGAAACTCTATTTTCTCATCTTCAAAAAATATGTTACCGGCCCTTTTGCCTTTCACACTCAACTCATAAGGAGATAGCAATTCTGACATTTCTACCCTGACAGAAGCTATGCCAACCCTGTCTTTAGCCTTACCCATAATATCCATATCGCAGGTGGTCAATACAAAATCAGCCTGATCAATCCCATTGGCTACCAAAGCGTCATATAGCTTAAATGTATGTTCCATCCAAGCACCGCTATTATGTAATTGTACATATTCGCCCCGCTTTATCTCTCCTTGCGCCTTGTAACATAATGCAAAACCGCCATATCCTTTGTCCAAATAACATACTTTTATGCAAAGCGTATGTTCAGGAACCAAGGTACGCAGCATATCATCATCTATATCACAATACAAAGTTGCTGTTTCCTGCGTGGCCGGATTCAACTCCCATCCTCGAACCGCCTGATATTCTATGGAAGAAATAGTTGCAGCAGCCATATATACTTTCATATTAGACTGTTGTACCTCCTGTACATTCCAGCAAGCCGATGCCACCCATGGAGCCTCCCGAGGAGTCTTACAAGAAGATAAAGCCAGTACTCCCCCCAAAAAAAGAAACGATATGTAAACAAATATACTCTTTACACTTTCAATAATCATAAATTTTATTTTATCAGTTTCAATAATTTGTATCATGGGTACAAATCTTATGCATAAAATTTGTACCCAATGAATCAAAACTTACCAGAATATGGTCTCCTCCAATGCCGGATTCAACGCACGTTGCTGTTCGGGTAATGGCCAATAATAGAATTTAGGCTCTTCAAACTTCCGATTGCCTATCTCACTGTTTATTACAATATAGCCATGATCGCCTTCAGACAAACTGACCGTACCGGGCTTTCCTCCCTTTTCCAAATAATAGAATGTATATTTACTGCGATCGGCTTCCGGTATGGTGTTGCTCTCCGCATTCTTAAATATACCGACATCGGGTATTCCATCACCGGTAACATCAAATACTCCCAACTTATCGATATAGATACCATGCTGCACATCACGAATCAGATGGGCCTCCTTCCAGCGAATCAAATCATCCCAACGGAAATTCTCATTCACCAACTCTATTCTGCGTTCGCGGCGAATTTGCAACAAGGCTTTATCCGTTACTTTCGGGTATTGAGCTCTCAGATTAGGGTCGTCCACAATATTGGCTATAACAATCCGCGGCATTCCTACACGTGCACGAATCAAATTGACAGATTTGTCCATGTCATCTTGGGTTAGCCTCCCTAATTCAGCTTTGGCTTCCGCATAAATCAAAAGCACCTCGGCATAACGGCAAATAGGCAAATCCGTGTAGGCCATTGTACTTACAATCTGAGCCGGATCATTCACCATATATTTAATGCAAGGATAACCTCCCAAATCTATATTGGGGATATAGGCAGTAGATACCCCAGGCTTTTTATATCCCGGATACATAAGCGTCTGTTTCATACGGGGATCTCTATTTTTAAAGATATCAACATACCCCATTGTTTCATGACCTTCGACCTGCGAAAATGGAATAGCATTTCCATCAGCATCCAGATATTCATACGATTCCATCAGACTTCGGCTAAAACCTGTAATCCAATTGAATGATTCATTGGGAGCACCATGTTTTATCCGCAATTCATTATCATAATCTTTAAATAGAATTATTTCCTTAGATTTATCCAACGAATATCCGGTAAACAGCCTCTGATAAGCTACATCCGTACCTCCCGTTTTATCAATCTCAAACAGTCCGGACTCCATGACCTTAGAAGCAGCCTCTGCAGCTTTCTCCAAGAAACGGGTAGCCGTATTTTGCAGATTCAGCTCATCATGGTATTTGCGGTAAGTTCCTTCATGCAGACAAATGCGAGCCTGTGTAGCCAATGCATACCATTTGCTCATAATAGTCCGGTTTCCCATATCAACAGAAACATTTGCCGAGGCGTAATCCAAATCAGCCATAATAGAATCTACTACCAATTCACGGGAATCACGAGATTTGTAAAGCATTTCCATATCCGTATCGGTCAATGCATGCGAATACCAAGGTAAAGTATTGTACCATTTTACTTGTTCGTAATACCAACGGGCACGCATCAGGCGGGTCAGACCAATATAATGGGCTATCTTTTCCGGACTTCCGGAAGCTTTGTGCACATTATCCAAAAATATATTATATTTTCGCAATGTTCCCCAGTCGCCCCATCCACCGCAGGTGGACGGAGTCACATTGCCACGGATCATATTATTATTGGCATGGGTATTTGAGTAAGTGGTGTAATTATCAGACACATAATCAGAATAACTGGGAGACAAGGTATAGGTATTGGTATACAATTCCAAGTCTGTTATATTCTTGAAAAATGCTTCAGGTGAGATGGACACAATCGGATAACGCTCCAGAAAAGAGTCGTTGCAACCAGTCTGCACGAGCATTAGGCATGTTGCCGCTCCTGCCAATATATATTTCTTATACTTATTCATTTTATAATCAGTTTTATTATAATGCAATATTTAAACCTAATGAAAACGTTCTTTGGAAAGGATGCGAATTATTATTCAAGCCTTCCGGATCGTAGTTTTTGCAAAGCTTGGTAATTTCAAACAGATTCTCTCCACTAAAATAAAAGCGCACGCTTGAAAGGCCTATTTTAGAAATCAGTTGTTTAGGAAGAGTGTAACCAAAAGTTATATTTTTCATCCGCAAATAAGCTGCATTTTGCAGATAACGTGTCTGGTTGATAGACATATCTCCCGAAGTAGCCGTATATGACTTCAAACGCGGGAAATAACCATTAGGATTTTCTTCAGTCCAGTGGTCCAAATTGTTTTCAAGAACATTTCCCCAAGGTGATACATAGATTCCAAAGAATTTATAATCACTGTTTTGCGGATACCATTGTTTTTTACCTATTCCCTGTACGAAAACACGCAAGTCGAATCCATTCCAATCTGCATTCAAGTCTAAACCGAACGGCAAGCGACTACGATTATTGCCTATGATTTTAAAATCACCCGGTTCATCTGCCGTAAGTCCTTTCTCAATTTTGCCATTTCCATCCAGATCTTTATATTTCAAGTCGCCCGGCTCAATTTTCCGGTCACCGGGATAGGAAGTCACATTCCATTGATCGGCATGCGAATCAATGTCTTCCTGATCTACAAAAAATCCTTCCGTTACCAATCCCCATATTTCTCCGATTTCCTCACCAACTCGATAATCAGACAACAAATTCGTAGGATTATCATAGCGAGTAATCCAAGAACGGCTATCTGAAAGAACAAAAGTCGCACTATAATTGAATGGTTTGGAAGCCAATCTAAAGCGGTCTCTCCAGGTGACAGAGACTTCCCAACCACGTGTCTTCATGTCTCCACTATTGGCTTTAGGAACAGCTGTACCCAATACGCTGGGTAACGTTTTACCCGGAACCAACATTTCTTTCGTATCCCTACGATACACATCTCCTGACATGACTAACCGATTATCCAACATGTTGATGTCAATTCCACCATTAGTAGTGTAAACTTTCTCCCAAGTCAACGCATTTGATATTAATCCTGCCGGCGAAACAGTCATTGGCAACTTACCATTCAGCAACACTCCTGATTTAGAGGCATTCATTGAGGCTATATAAGAATAGTACCCCACATTCTGATTGCCCAACGAACCATAAGAAGCTCTTAATTTCACATGATTAAGCACTTTCTTCAAAGAAGCGAAAAATGATTCTTCCGAAATGATCCAAGCACCCGATACAGAAGGGAAAAAACCGAATCGGTCTTTCTTGGAGAAACGAGAACTGCCGTCATATCTTCCATTTGTCTCCAATATATAGCGGTCCTTAAACATGTAGTTCACACGATAAAATCCGGAACGAACAGCCCACTGATAAGCATCTTCCTGCATGGTCATATCGCCAGTGGCCAATTGTACGGTCGGGTAAGATTCTGAAATCAAATCTGTACGCTTACTTTTAAGGTATTCATACGACTTATATTCCTGATTAAAACCGGCAACAGCAGACACACTATGTTCTCCCCAACGCTTATGGAAATCTGTATAAAGATTCAATACGGTATACATCGAATAGTCATTGACGCGCATTGCATAATTCTGGTCGCCCACATAGGTGGCCGCCAGTTCCGGGCCACGTTTATAAGTATATTCGTTGTCCGAATTCCATTCATTGGAATGCTTGTTATATATCGTGGCCGTAAAATCTCCCTTCAAACTCCATACATTCTTTAATACATCAATTTGTGCCGTGAACTGCGAGTTGAGATTTAATGACTTATCTATATGATTACCACCATGCAGCAAGCGTCCGACCGTCTGCGCTCCTACTACCGTATATGTACCGTCAGGATTATAGACCGGTATCATACAGTTCTTCTCATACACTTCCTTAAAATAATTGCTGGAAAAATGAGTCGGACGGTCATAGGTATAATAAGACCAACTGGTATTATTTCCTACTGTCAGCCATTTCCAAGGATGATACTCCACTTTGCTACGCACATTGTAGCGGTTATACTCATCTTTATTATATCGCAACAGTCCATTCTCTCCATAATATTCCATACCTAAATAGTAAGTCGCCTTACTTGAACCTCCGGACAAACTAAGACTATGCTGATGAGACAATGCCGTACTTTCAAAAATATCCTCATAATAATTATGGGCGTCCAAGTAAGTATATTGGCTCTTGTCTTTGGTAGAAGGTATGGCAGACGGCAAAGAAGGGTCTTCTACACGCTGCTGTGCATAGTCTATCTCTTCATCTGTGTACAGGTGATACCAAGGAGCTCCCATAATGGTTTTGTATGAAGCCTGAATATAAGGGTCTTCTACCACTTGAACAATTCGGGTAGGAGTTCGCACGTTGAATGAATTATTGAAATTCACCTTAATCGCTCCTTCCTCTCCTTTCTTGGTGGTCACCAGAATGACACCAAAAGCCGCACGTGCTCCATAGACTGCAGCCGAAGAAGCATCCTTCAGGATGGAAATATTCTCGATATCCAATGAGTTCATACGGCTAAAATCGGCAGCGGTGACCGGCACTCCATCCACCAGAATCAGCGGTTCGCCCCCATTGATAGAGGTTTCACCACGAATATTGAACGTAGGTGTATAGTCAGCTCCACCACTTGACATCGTAATATTCAAGTTAGGAACCAATCCCTGCAGAGCCAAACCTACATTATTTGTAGCACGATTGGAAAGTTCTTTTGCTGTAACCGTTTCTACAGCACCACTCAAGTTCACTTTCTTTTGCGTACCATATCCCACGACAACTACTTCGTCCAGCATGGCATCGTCTACAACCATTTTGATATTGATCACCTGCAAGTTACCGACCTTCATACTTTGCATCTTATACCCAATGTATGAAAACTGCAACTCTGTATTTGCATATACCTCTATTGAAAAACTACCATCTATCCCTGTGATGGTTCCTCTATTTTCACCTCGTACCATAATGCTTACTCCTACCAACGGTTCGCCAGTAGAAGCATCCGTTACAGTACCCGTCAATTTTCGTTTCTGTTGTTGTTTATCCTGTGGAAACTGTTGTATCGGCTCCTTCTTTAAAGAAATTTGCCTATCTCTTATTTCATACCGTACATCCGTACCCTGAAATAATTGGTCCAAAATTACCGTAATGGGTTTATCTTTTATAGACAAACTGACATTCCGTTCCGTATCAACGGCTTTATTATAATAAAAGAAGATGAATTCACTGTTCTTTTCTATATAATCAAGTACCTCCTTGACAGTTTTATTTTGCACTTCTACCGTCAACATTTTATTCTGGACATATTCGTCTACATTTACCGCATAAGAATACAAAGAAAGAAAACAAAAACTAAAAAGAAATAATATGCGAGCAACTCTTGTTCCCGCAGAAAATATGCTACCATTATTTTTCATATATTAGCAACGAATTTTATAAAATTAAATAACTAGATGTTGTTTGATTTCTCGGCTGAATGATAATTGCAGTATCATTCAGCCTTTTTTTAAGGACTTTTGTTTCTCATAAATATACATTAAAGGGTTAACTATAAATTCTCCATATCTATTCTTTTCTCACATATATACTATCATTTATTTCTTCAAAATATATGGGAACAGAAAAAGAAATGGTATGTAAAACGTCTTCCAACTTTCCTTTCAAATCCAGTTTCCCGGAGACTTGCAACTCTGCCACACCGGATTCTAAAACGAATTCTTTACCATAATACAAGTTTAATTTCCTAAATACTTTGTCCAAAGGTTCATCTATATACATCAGCATATTCTCCACCCAACACACGTATGGCTTAACATCCACATTTTTAGGAGAATGCAACTTCCCGGTTTGTATATTCACCAATTGTCCGGGGGCGAGTTTCACTTGCTCTTTTTGCTGATTCCTGATATTAACACTACCCTCAACCAGCACAACAGAAGAAATATGTTCCGATGGATATGCCGAAACATTAAAAGAAGTTCCCAAGACTTGTATTAAAAAATCCTTAGTCCGAACTATAAAGGGAGAATCTTCATTACGAAATACATCAAGATATATTTCTCCCTCTACATAAATCTCACGATATTTTTTCTCAAAACAATTAGGATAAATGACACGTGTCCCCGAGTTTACCCACAAACGAGTTCCATCGGATAAAGTCAACTGTGTTCTTTTTCCCTTAGGAATTATCAATTGATTAAAATCCTGTTTCTTCTCCTCTATCCCCCCCCGATTTATAGTATCTGAATTTACTACTATGGCTCCATTGTTTGAATAGACAATATTTGCGTCTGTATCTTTTACTTTTAAGTCTTCCTTACCTGGCCTTAATAATAGAATTTCCTTACTGAGCGTTTCTTTTATTTGTGTATATTTTGCAAAATCAATGATTAAATCATCTTCCATATAGGAAGGGATAAATTGTTTACCCAACCCAAACATACACAAGAAAATAATAGCAGCAGCTGAAGCTGTAGCAAGATAAAGAACATGTCGTCGAGCCGTTCTTTTTCTTTTCTCACTATACACACGCTCTTCTACAGATCTCCACAATTCATCCAGTTCTTCTGGAGTTACATGTCTCTCATGTTTTCTGGCATGTTCAAGCAATTTTCGTGCAACGTAGTACATTTTAAATTTTCCTTTCTCCATTTTCACTGTCTTTTATATTTAAAACGATGACATTATAAATATCTACTCACTTTTTTTTCGAAAAAAGTGAGAGAACTTATAAAAAAGAGCAAAATGTAATCAGGAACAGAATAAAATCATTATCAGTAAATACTCGTCAAGAGTCATTTTTGACCGTAAACTGGTCAATGCACGAGAAACTAAATTCATAGAAGACTGGGGATTTACGTTCAAGACAATTGCCATTTCCTTATAGGATAATCCCCTAACATAACGAAGATAAATTGCCATCCGTTGATTATCAGGCAGACTTTTATAAGCGTTTATCAGTTTCTTACTCAATTGAAGGTCTTCATCATTGTCTTTAAAAAGGGTTTCTAAAACAGAATTTTCTTCTATTTCCAGTTCAAAGAAATGCTCATCTAATTCTTCCGTCACTTTCAACGAGGACAATTTATCAAATATAATATGCTTCAAAGAAGTTAAAAGATAAGATCGTACATATTTTGTTGAAGACAACCGCTTGCTCGCGCAAAGTTTCACAAAAACATCCTGAATGCAATCTTTGACGAATTCCTCATCTAGAGTATATTTAAGACCAAAATTAAGCAATAACTCGTAATGCTTCTTATACAATAAAGACATAGCTTTCATATCGCCTTTCAATATAAGATCCCATAAAACCACATCACTCATATTTTGATATGAAGTATATTGCATTAGAAAGATAAAAGTTATTGCGTTAACAAATCAAATCAGTAATCTACCGCAAATATAATTAAATTTTCAAAAGAAAAAAATAATTTCTCCTCCCTCTATTACCACTAATATATCTTTTGCTATTTGTTAAATTATTCTATAGTATAAACGAGAGTAAACAAAGCAATAAAAAAGCCAATTACTTTTCTAAGAAAAATAAAGATAGCTATAGATTAATTATGTAGTCACAGTTATAAACTATTCATTTATTTAAATGTCTCATATACCATGGAATAGTTCTCACCATATAAATAATACTCAAATTGACAGATAACCTTGAATCTACCAGTATATCTGTTTCCTTTTTTCCTCATATAACGATTTTCTCATTTTTATCATCCTGTCATGACTTCACCTTGCGTGATTCAGGGTGCGAAGCTACGGACGGGGCCCCTAAAAATCTGCAAGGCCGCTTCGCGCCCTATAGGTTTTGATGAAAATTTTTCAATCCGTCCAGCGGGGCGGTTGAAAATTTTTCACCAAAAGCCTTGCATATTTTCTCCCCGTCCGTATCTGCCCCCTGAAACGAGCAAGGTGAGGCCACCGACAAGGCATAAAAAAAAAAGTCAATGTTATGAAAAAGAGAACTGAAATACAACAAGATTTGAAACGAGGTTTCGACTCCGCTCCAATCGGCATTAAAAACTTGGTGAAGTGGTTGTCGGTCGGCTTTGTGGTCTATGTGGCGGTACGTTTTGTATGTGCCTTTGTCGGTGGTGTGGCGGCCTTTTGGGGCGGTTGGTTGCCCATGTTGGCAGTTTTGGCGGTGGTGGTTTTCCTCGTCCGTTCCGTGTGGCGCATCCTTTCCGCTTTCCTTTCCCTTTGCGTGCTCGCTCTTCTCATCCTTGTTCTTTGCGTGATACTCTGACAGAATATTAATCATTTTAAAATTAAATCATTATGACTAAAGTGCATTTATTAGGAGCTAACAAAAGTTACGAAAGAAGCGTTCAGACCGTTTCAGTCAATCAAGTGGTAGTATTGGAAGGCTACAGCTATGACAGCTATGTTGTGTATGAAGTAACCCGTGACAAGTGGGGAATAACCTATCATCTTATCAATTTGCGAACACACGAGTTTCACACTTCCGACCTTATCCGGCCATTATCGGAGAAATTCGGAATAGGCATCTACTACGATGATGCGAACCCCAAGTTTTTGGATCCGTTGGAAACAGCCGCTTTACTAACCAAAGCGAAAGAGAAGAAAGCCGAAGCGGAACGGAAAGCGAAGGAAGCAAGTAAAGAATACGAGCGTATCGCAAAAATCGGTGCGGAACGTTTACGCCCCCTTATCCCGACGGATGCAAAGGCGGTTATTATCGGCACATTGAGGGTGAACGAATGCGACAGTTATACGGACTATTACGACTATAGTATAGCAAGAACCGTCATTTTAGGCTTTTCCAAACATACACGCAACCTCTTTTC
>NZ_MSHA01000043.1:43342-61457 GCF_001940965.1 Bacteroides sp. Phil13
GGACGGTTGAGAAAGAGCCTATCTACGACCCTGAAAAGTTCATAGAACGGTATGCGCACACCGCAGGAGATGAAGCCAACCTTTGCATGAAAACACCGCAGAGGGAAAACGAAACACAACAGCCGACAGCAACCGCAGACCTTTCAGCCCTCAGTCTTGAAATCGTGGAATACAGCGAAAAGGCGATTGCCGTATTCGGTGACACCAAGCCGATAAAGGACGTTCTGAAAAACTTGAACGGTCTGTTCCGTGCAAACCTCACTTATAAGGGCGAAAGGCGTGCAGGGTGGATATATTCCAAGAAGCAGGAGCTGAAAGTAAGAGAAGCACTCGCCACGTGCATCCATGTATGACAGCATGAACGGCAGGGCGGAGCAATCCGCCCACCTATCAATGAACCCATAAAAAAGTAACGACATGAGAACAGAAACAAGAACATACACCCTCTATCGGATAACCGAGTTATCCGAGGAAGCCAAAGAAAAGGCGTATAACCAGTGGTTATGCAATGGATACTTTTACGGTTGGACGCACGAGAACCGCCAAACCCTTGATGCCTTTTGTGAACGCTTCGGTATCGTGTGCCGTAATTGGAGATATGACGCATGCAATTACAGTTATGACTACCACAGCAGGCAGGAAGACTGCATAGACGGGCTAAGCGGTTGGCGGTTGATGGCCTATCTGATGAACAACCATTGGAACGACCTATACACGCCAAAATATTTTTGGAAAGGGACGAAAGGACGAAAAAGTAGGATATTCATAGATACCTGTTGCCCACTTACAGGCTATTACATTGATAACGATATTCTCGATCCTATTTATCAGTTTTTGAAATCCCCTACCGAGAATGTCACGTTTGACAGCCTTATGAACAAATGTCTCGACAGCTTTTTCCGTGCTTGTCGGGATGATATGGAGAGTACCCAGACTTTGGAATACTTCACGGAAGAAAGCAACGTCAACGGTTGGGAATACCTTTCAGACGGAAAACTATTCAATTAATTATCAACATTTAAAAACTTATCATTATGAAGACGAACAAGAAAGTACAGAAGAACAGCGTACAGAAATTAGAGAAAGAAAATGCAGTAAAAGTAACCACTTTGGCAATCATCCCGAAGCCGATGACATTACTCACACCGCAGGAGGTGCCCACGACTACGGAAGAAACACCGCAGCAGGTCACGTTCAAGACACCGCTTGCAACGGCCACAGCCGAAACAGACCTTGACATCACCACCGTACAACCAAGCACGGACAACCACCGCAAGACATTCAATGACGCATCATTGCAGGAACTTGCGGAAAGCATTCGGGAAGTGGGCGTTTTGCAAGCCATTGCGGTACGCCCGCACACGGGAGGCGGTTATGAAATCATATACGGAGAACGCCGTTATCGTGCCTCATTGCTTGCAGGAGCAAAGACGATAAAGGCAACTATCTATAATAATATAACAGATGATGAAGCGGAAGATATGTCACTGAGTGAAAATTTGCAGCGTGAGGAAGTACGCCCCACCGAAGAAGCGAAAGCATTCAAACGCTTACTTGAAAAGGGCAGGTATGATATGTATTCACTTGTCAGCCGTTTCGGACGAAGCGAGAAATATATCTATACCCGATTGAAACTGAACGAACTCTATGCGCCTATCGGTGAACTGTTAGACAATGAAACAATCACTATCAGCGTAGCCGAAGAGATAAGCACTTATGAAGCATATATCCAAAAGGACGTGTATGAGAACCACCTCAAGTCAGACAACAAGGACGATTGGAGCGGTTACACGCTCAATCTGTTCAAGAAATATTTTGAGAAATACTACACAACCGACCTTGAGCAATACAAATTCGACAAGACGGAATGCAAGGCATGCGTACACAACGCAGCCAATTACAATCTCTTTGCCGAGCATAACGGATACGGACACTGCACAAACCGCAAATGTCTGGAAGCCAAGAATGCCGCCCATGTGGCAAAAGAGACGGAGAAACTTTTGAAATCCGATCCGAAGTTGGTCGTTGCACGCCCCTATTACGGAAGCCGTAACGATATGGCACTACAAAAATTGGACAAGAAAGGGCATGAAATCAAGGAACTCGATTACAACGTATCGGCACGGGAATTTCCAAAAGCCCCCGAAGCACCGAAGAAAGAGCAGTTCACCCAAGCGAAAGAGTACGAACAAGCGGTGCAGACATTTGAGCGCAGAAACGAGGAATATGCCCGAAAGGTGGAGGAACTTGACCGCATGAAGGAGGAAGGCAGGATAAAGACCTATGTAAAGGTAGGGCAAACGGAACCCGAACTCTGCTACGTGGAGATAAACAGGAAGGAAACCGCCTCCGTCACTATCGGGACATTACAGGAAAGGGACAAGCGTTTCAGACAGCTTTCTATCGAAAAGACCGTTGCCGACACGAAAAAGATTGTCCGGGAGAACGACTATCCCGAAAGCCCGTTCACGCAGTACGAAGACGGTATGGTTTATTTCGCCATGCTTACCCAACTGCAAAGGAAGCATTTTTCGCTTTTTGGCATCAAAGACCAGCCTTTCGCATTGGACGAGAAACAGCGGATGAAAATTGTAGCCAAACTGACGGATGCACAAAAGACCCTCATCAAACGGGACTTCATCAGTCACTTTCTTTGTGAGAACGGCCACGGAGACAACAACGCATCCAAGCTGTTAAGAGACTTCGCAAACATGCACTTTCCCGACCAGTACGGACTTGCCAAAGCCACCCACGAGGAAGAATATCAGAAACGCCATGAACGTTTGGAAGAAAGGATAAAGGAAATGAAGAAAGCGGAAAAGAAAGCAGCCAAAGAAGCGGAAAAACAGCAGACGGCAGAAAAGACGGAGAAGAAAGTCACCGCCCCGAAAACGGAGAAACCCGAAAGCGGAAAAGCCGCCTGAAGCCGAACAGAAAGCATGTGCCGGAGACAACATCCGGCACATCTTTTTCACCGCCCCCCAAGAGAACAGAGGGCAGGGCCGGACGCCCCCACCCACACCGCCACCGTAAAACCTTTAAAATACCGATATATGAAGTATATAAGAACAGCCCCGAATGTGGAATATTCCACCGACAGGGATTTTTTTCTTGAGAATCAGATTGTCTGCATTGTAAGCAGGGAGGGCACGAAGTTTTGCAGTCTGATAGAGAACCGTTTGTTCATGCGTTCCGACAACCGTCATATCAGCAAGCGGATGCAGATGCATATCATGTGTGAAATCCACGAGGACATCTGCCGCCTTCGCTATGGCGGCGAGCCGGTGGAATGACCTGCCACACCCCACACCTGAATACTTCCTCTTAAAAAAGTCGGGCAATCCCTATGCGGTTGCCCGGCTTTTTTCTATTTTTGCAGGGTTGAACCAAAAAAGAAAGTTATAAGATTAAAGATTTTGAATGATAACATATTAGAATAGCTTTTAGCTGTTTGTTCTTACTCTCGAAACGACCAAATTCAATGCAGGAGAATAAACGGGCAGAGCCCTTGTCATACACCAATGGCACGGTCTTAACTCGTTTCCTGCATGGGTGCTTGGTCGTACCGGAGAGTAGAACCTGTTAAGTTCCGTGCTTTTTTTGGTACATAACAGGAAGTTACGGACAAGGTATTACTCAAAAATCATAGGAAGATGTACAACAAGAACGTTGCCATTACCGGCAGTACCATTGAAAAGACAACCAAATACGACCAATTCAAGGAAGATAAAATCCGTATGGAACTCTACCGGATTATCCCTTCACTTTATAATGAAGGTTATCGCACATTCACCTGCAATCCGCATTCCTATATCGGATTATTAGGTGCGGATACGATAGTCATGCTGCGTGAAGCGGGCAAATGCCCGGAGATAATCCTTTCAGTAGCCATACCGGAAACCGCTTTTCCGGCAGATACCGACAAGGTGTATCGTGCCTTGTATGACGACCTGATAAAGCAGGCGGACAATAAAAAAATACTTCCGGAAAAAGAGTTTTTTGGCAATGCGCTTGTCAGCGGTCATATCATCTATTATTACGATGACTTTTCCACAGAAATGCAGCAGATATACGCATCCGGTACTCCCTATACCAATATCCGTAAAATGATATAGGCACACATTCTTTACCGCAGGTTACAGTAGTTTCTCCAGCCGTGCAATCCGTTTTTCGGTGGATGGATGCGTACTCATGATATATTCGGTGAAAGTCGGACGCTCACCGTAAACGTCTTCCGTCCTTTTCAACCGGCGGAGGAAAGAAAGCAATCCTTCGCCGCAACCATATTTCACTGCATAGGCATCACAACGGTACTCGGCATATTTATTGATATTCACGTCAGTTATCCGGCTGATACCGTATATAATCCGGTGAAGCAGTTTGTAAACGGCCCACCATAACTTCGCTATGAGTTCACCCACAAAGCCCAAAGCCGGAACCAATGCAAACACCATGCTGCCAATTATCCCGAATATCAGAGCCGGAATAAGAAATATACCATAAAGGCAGCGGTAACCGAACGACTCCATCGAGAATAAAAGAACCTGATAGACAAAGTCGTAATGGGAGATATGCCCCACTTCATGGCTGATGATGCCCTTCAGCTCCTCATCCGAAGCGGAGGCGAGTACTCCGCCCGTCAGTCCTATCGTATTGAAACCGAATACGGCGGCATTTACCCGAGCGTCATTGTTACGATAAAGTTTCAGCTTCCGGTTCATACCCATTTCTGAAAGCAACCGTTCCACCCTCATGCGATCGGAACTGTTCATAGGACGGTATCCTTCTTTTCTGCGTAGCACCCACACATTTAGCGGAGAAATGGAATAAAGGATGAATAACAGCAAAAGATAATACGGTAACGTATTGACTAAATACGGAATCACCCCCTCATCAAACAGCCCCGGTATATATGCCGGCCATATATGGCGCAAGATTGAAAGTAGCAATGCGTAAAACACCGTAATAAAGACAAAATTCACTATCGTGACATAAGCCAGCAGCAACAGCTTGTTGATGACACGGAATACTCTGAGTGTTGTTTTCATGCGTATATGATTGAACTATTAACTTCCGGCTAAATATAAAAACAAATTTTGTGCAATCCGGAACAATTACTTATTCATTTGTTTTCATTAAGCAAATTTCATAAAACAAAGACGACAGGTTTCCCCACCGTCTTTCTTGATAGATAATGGTAGCAGTTATTCCTTTGCCGTAGTGTTTTCTAAATCGAACGTCACCGTCATTTCTCTTTCCCTGCCAAAATTATCCCGGACAAAGAATTTCAGTTCCGAACGTCTGGCGCTTGTCGAACGGTAAAAGAGGGTGAATATCTGCCTGACCGGATTTTCCGTATCCAGTCCCGGCACCTCTGCCAGCGGCCTCACTTCCCGGTTCACAAGTTTTATGCCTTCACTATCGGACACTTCTCCCTTGCCTTCCATCTGAATGTAACCTATTTCATACTCCGCCTTTTCATAGTCCCCTTCACGGGCAAGATAAAAGCGTATCTCCACCGTTTCACCCGTTGCAATCTGCTTTTGCAGATACCATGACGAGAGGCTGAAATCATAATCCTGCCGGATGTCTATATCATCGTTACAAGAACTGAAGACCAGCGCCGCAAGCAGTGCGCCTATACATTTATATAATACGTTTTTCATTTTTTGTTTCTCCTTTCTCTTTTTATTAGTTAATAATAAGGCGAACGCCCAATCCTATCTGGGTATGGAAGTTACCCGCATCCGTTCCGAAGAGCGCCCTTTCCTTTACCTGCATCAGCAGGATAATCCGGTCTGTCAGCCAGACATCGAAAGCCGCAGTCAGACCGCCGCCATAAATAAAGCAGTCACCGTTTGTCACCGCCGCTCCGTCAGGAAGCAGGGAGGTTCCCCAGTTGACCGTCTCGAAGCCGCCCAAAATGGAAAGTCCGATACGGAAACAGACGTTCCGGCCCTTGTCCGACAATACGGGAATAAAGTAACCGAGTTCCCCCGTGAACTGCGCTTTGGGTATTGCCTTATTTTCGTAGGTGTACTCCTTTATCTGATAATCCAGACCATACAGCCAGTAGGTACGGTTACGGTTGGAATGTGTAAAGGCCAGCGAGGTGAAGTAGTGGCGTTCGCCGCCACTCTTCCATGAAAGGAAATGATTCACCCCGCCCGATGTGAACTGTATGCCTGTCTGTCCCGGCAGGTCACGCTGCGCATATGCTTCGCCCGCAAAGAGCGACAACACGGCAACTGTCAGTATGAATAGTATTCTTTGCATATACATTATATTATATATAGGTTATTATTTCAGATGCAGTTCACTGATTAGTTTTGCTGCCACAAGGTCGGTATTCTCTATGCGGAACGACTGGTGACGGGCACCGCCCTTTTCGTAAACCTCCACCACGAGCAGTTTGTCATCCGGCAGGGTGAGCTTGGGCAGCACGAATATACCCCGCACCGTGGCTTTCCCGTCCACCGTTGTCAGGCGGTTGTATGTCCTTACAGGTTCTATGAAGTTTTCCTGCATGGCCGTGCGCTTGGCTACTTTCTTATCCACCACTTTGAAACGGATATAGTCAATGTCGAACGATATATCCGAACTGTTGCGCAGGGAAGTATGCAGGTACAGCAGGTCATTGTTGATATAAAGCCCTTTGAGCAGTGTCTGTATGCCGTACTTCTTGCAGCCGATATGCCTGATGTCCCTTTTGTTCCTCTTATAGAGCGTGTACATGATGCGGTTCACCACCAGCGGTGTCTCCCCACCGAGTTCTTTCAGCTTCACGAACATGCGGTCACCCGCAATCCCGCCTTCGGGATTGTCCCGTAGCCAGTCTTCCATCTCAATGGAAAGTTGCGCCGGTTCGTCCTTATAAACCACATTAAAAGAATAGAAACAACCGTCGGCAGTGATGACGGAGAAGTTCGTTTCCCCTTCAAAACCTTTCACCGCCGCCTTGATGCGTACCACATTTTCCGCTCCCGTGGCCTTGTCCGCTATGATGTCGAACGAACCCAGATCCACATATTTCACTTCGGAAGGGAAAAGGATATGTACGGTTTTCTGAAAAGTCACCTCAATCTTATGCGGTGAGATAATCTGGTTGGTGGGGAAAATCTTTGTTTCCACCGGTTCCTGAGCCTTTACCGACAATACGGTTAAAAGTATTACTAATGATAAAATAATTCTTGTCTTCATCTGATTACTGCTTTTTGGATATTAATAAAAGTTGATAATTTGCCTTTACAGCCACCTTCACCTCACGCATCTTTGTGGCCAGATATTGTGATCCGCCGCTAAGCACGCCCCTTGTCACGTCCATGACGAGTTGTTGCGAGGCACTGCGTGTGAACGAGATGCTTGTTCCGAAACTGCCCCCGATATTGGCGGCGGCTTCTTTCATGGCAGTACGTTCTGCGGTATTCGGAACGAAAAGTCCGGCCTGCCCGTCCATATCGTAAGCCGTTAGTTCCACCGGCAGGATATTCCCGCCACTCTCTATGGAGTTTACTGTGACTGCCATCCGCTGCCCTTCGATACGCACCGTACCATATAGCGGAGTATTGGCAGGTACAAGCACACCGCCCACTTGCAGCGGTTCCAGCAACCGGAACTTCAGTCATGCTCCGGTGGTCACTGTCTGGTCTTCGGCCACGCAGGCACGTATCGTATTGGCTCCGGCAAGCTGTCCACCGCCCACGGCCGTGGCAAAACCGTAATTGCGGGGTATTGAATCCGGTAACGGTGGCGCAGCCAGTGACGATACCACATTCTCCGTGACACGTCCGGCAGCTATGGCAGCAAGATTGCCGGATGAACCGCCCGTAACGTCCGCAGGCTGTATGTTCTTCACCTGTCCGCCCGTCTGTCCGGGGAAATAGCGTGCCGCCATCTCATACGACTTTTCCATCAGTTCCAGCGGGTCTTGTCCTTTCCGTTCGCGTTCCAGCTTTTCGTTAAGCTCCTTCACCTGCCGTTCCAGTTCGTCCACCCTCGGACTCTCCTTCGGTTCCTGATAGAACGAGGTGATCTGCCTTGAAATCTGCCGCTGCTTTTCTCTGGACTCCCGGATAGCATCCGCTTTGGGTGCATCTTTTTCCGGTTTCAGCCCGTCCATTGTGTCCGGTATTAAGTACTCCCCGGTCACATCCTGCAAGGTTCTTACCTTCTCCTGCCTGCGCTTCTTCATCTCTTCCAGTTCGTAAGCCTTCTGTTTGTCGGCCATCGTCTCAGGTGTGATAGCGTCGGGTATCGTTGTGTTGATGCCTGCCGTCCCTTCCACTGTTTCGGATGCGTCCGGTTTGAAGATAAACCAGATGAATCCGGCACAAAGCAGGGAGAGGACTGCCACCACGCCATAGAATTTCAGTTTTTCGGCGGCCTTGCCGCTTAACTTCTTCTCTTTTTCGGATGCGAAACCCGCCTTCTGTGTTTCCCGCTCCTTTTCTTTCTCTTCTTTCTTATCGGATTGTGTCATTGGATACATTGTTTTTTAATGGTTGGATACTGTCCGCTTCAGGAAGTGCAATCCTTTGGAGATGCTGTACCTCAATCGGAAATTTGTCTGTCCCGCAAAAACCGCCCACGATGTAGGCAAGGTCGATAGCGGCGAAGAGTCCGAGCAGGTAAAGGATGATAATCCTTTGCTGTCGGTAGCTCAACCGTTGCCACCGTCTGCGGAGTTTTATTATATATCGGTCTTTCTCCGTTCTGAACGAGTGGAAGACCTTTTTTATACCGTTATCTTTCATACTGTCCGATGTCTCTGTTTTCGATGATGTTAAAACTCTCTATCAGAAAGCCCTGCGGATTGTTGTCGCTTCGGGTTACATTCCTCAGACGGCAGGTGGTGACAAGCGACCTTTCGGTAACGCTGCTCGAACGGATGATGTGCTGCCGGCTATAGGTCTTCATCTCGTATGGATAACTGTTGAAGTTCCCCTGTATGCTGTCCACCGTCAGCGTCTGCGAGATGTTTCCCGCTATCATCCGGTTGAAGTAGCCTTTCTCCTGCAAGTTCCGGTAGTAACCGATGGCACTTTCATCCGAAAGGTAAAGGGCACGTTGCACATTGCTTTCAATGGCGCTCTTGTCTGGTGATACGGTGAAAAACAATTCGTGGAAACGTCTGATATGTTCCCTCGCTTCCACGGGGCGGTTCTGCTGCACGTCCTGCGAAAGTGCCAGCATCAGCGACTTTCCGCTGTCCAGTACATAGATTTTCTGCCGCTGCGCCTCGGCAAACTCGTATGCCTTTCAGGTGGCGAAGACCGTTACCAGTGCGCATACTCCCAGGAATACCATTCCGAACAGCCGTAGCTGCCGGAATGATGTCTCGATGTTTTTTAATGATTTGAACTCCATGTCTTTTTTCTGTTTTTTAAAGTGATATGTTTAGAACATTTTCTTGATGCGTCCGGCTACCGATCCGCCGACTGCGCCGCCGACTGCCGCCGCACCGTTCCCGGCCATTTTCCCGGCACCGTTAGCCTTCTGTCCGTAAGCTCCCGCACCGCCTGCCTGGATAATCCACGAGGACACCGTGGGAACGCAGAAATAACCGATGATACCTATAATCATGAATATACAATACACACTGCCCGATGCGTCCGGTATGAATGTCGGATCCTGCATCTGTTTGATGTCCTGCTGCAACATCAGAACCTGTATGCGTGAGAGGATAGCCCCGAACAGGTCGCCCACGGGTAGCCATAAGTAAATACAGATATAGCGTGACAACCATGTGGTGAGCGTACTCTGGAACCCGTCATAGACGGCCAGTGCAAAAGAGATAGGCCCCAGTATGGAAAGGACAATCAGAAAGAAAGTCCTCAGCGTGTCTATCAGCAGCGAGGCTGCCTGAAAGAAGAGTTCCAGCAGTTCCCGGAACCATTGCCTCACCTTTTCCCCCATGTCATACACCGCCTTCTGCCCGTACATGTTTATCATCGTGTCCATGTCCCCCAGCGACCAGCCAAGCTCGTCTATCTTCTTGTCAAATTCCTCATCACTCACAAGGAAAGCCTTTGCCGGGTCACGCAGCATCGCTTCCCGTTCCAGTTCGTCCTTCTCTTCCTGATACTTCTTCATGTCGAAAGTCTGCTGTTCCACCAGTGAGGAAGTGGCACTGCATACGGGGGAAAGAATCCCGTTGATTGTCCCCAGCACCATAGTAGGAAAGAACATGATGCAAAGGCCCAGCACAAATGGTCTGAAGAGTGGGAACACGTCTATCTCTTCCGCCCTTGAAAGGGACTGCCACACCCGGTAGGCCACGTAGAACAGGGCACCGATACCGGCCACTCCCTTTGCCACACTGGCCATATCCTCGCACAGCGGCATCATTTCATCGTAAAGCGAACGCAACAACTCATGCAGGTTCGTCCAGTCTATTGATAGTAATACCATAGTCTATCTGTTTTTTAAGGATGAATGATTACCAGTAACGCTGGTCGTGTGTCCCGTACAGGGCAAGCACCCGCCGGGAATCCCCCTTCTTCTTGCTGCGCAGGTACGATATGCCGATATTCTTTCGGGTATAGTACCATGTCAGGTTCTTGTATTCCAGCACTTCGCCATATATCCGGTTGATGATGTCCAGCCGTTCCTTGTCGGTCATCGAGAGTCCGGTAGCCGTGGTCACTTCCTTCAAGTCCAGCAGCAGGTTGCTGCTTTCTTCAAGCAACCGGTTATACCCGAAAGCAATGGCCGAGAGTTCTTCCACGGTAAAATTCGGGTCGCCCATCATCGTATTGAAATTGGTCACGTAAATATCGCTGATGTCACCTACCAGAAGGATAGTCTGTTGTACCTTGCGTGCCCCTTTTACGAGATCGTGTACGGATTTCAAAGCGTCGTAGTAGGCCTTTCCCTGCTGGTAAATCTTTACAGTCTCCTGAAAGTTACTTCACATGTTCTGTGCCGTTGTGGAAGTCTGTACAATTTCATTGGCCGAGTTTACAATGCCTTGAGCAAGGTTCGTAGGGTCTATCACTGCCCATTGTGCTTTGCTTGTTACCGAAAGGGACAGCATTGCCATGAATAGAATTAGTAGTCTCTTTTTCATGCGTCTATCTCCTTTCTTTGGTAAGTAAATACCGGCTGTCGTCATCACGGGCAAACAGTCCGTAACAGCCGAACAGCAATACCTCGCTTCCGCTGAAATACCCGATACATCCGGCATCCTTGTTCCCGTGCAGGAAAAGGTCGTCCCCTTTCCGAAGCGGGATATTGATTTCGGTATAACTCATTTCTCCGGCGAACAGCGTAGCCTTGTATCCCTTGAATCCGTCCGTCACATGGTTGGATTTACGGATTGTCAGCGTGGAGCCGCCTTCCTTGTTCATTCAGTGACCGCAGATGCGGTCGTGTTCCAGTTCCTTCTTCATTTCTCCGATCAGGTTCAGCAGATCCAGATTGGTCAGGGTCGCATCTCCGAGTGCTTCCCTGCATTGGCTTAATAAATCTTTCTTACTCATTGTTATCTATAGATTAATATGGTTACTTGTTTTCCTGCCGTTTGCTTTCGGCAAGTTGTTTGATAGCCAGCTCGATGTTTCCGCCCAGCTTTTCCGTAAGGTGGGTAAGTTCCTGTTTCTCAGTCTCTTCGGTGGTGTAGCAAAGGTACTCTTCAGCCGAAACTTCTGTCGCATATACCGCACTTTGCGTACCGCCAAGCCCAATCCAGACCTCTTTATAAAGGCGGTTCGCTGCATTGGCAAGATTGATAGAAAGTATCTGGCTGCGTTCCTTGTCCGTCAGGCCGAGCAGGTTCTGTATCTGGTCGAACTTGTTTTGATACTTCCGCTGATCGAGCAGTATTTTGCAGTCACTGTTGTTGATAATCGTCTCTTTCACAACGGGGGAAGAGATAATATCATCCACTTCCTGCGTCACTACAACCGCCTCTCCGTAAAACTTTCTGACTGTTTTAAAAAGATAACGGATGTAGTTTGCCATACCTTCCTTGGCGATTGCCTTCCAAGCTTCCTCAATCAGTATCATCTTGCGGATACCTTGCAAACGTCTCATTTTATTTATAAACGTCTCCATGATAATGATGGTGACAACCGGAAAGAGGATTGGATTATCCTTCACAACATCCAACTCAAATACAATAAACCGTTTGTTCAGTAAATCCAGTTCCTTGTCCGAGTTCAGCAGATACCCGTATTCACCGTTCTTATAATAAGGTTCCAGCACGTTCAGAAAACCGTCCACATCAAAGTCCTTCTCCCGCACGTTCTTGTCTGCCAGTATCTTGCGGTAGTCCTTCCTTACAAAGTCATAGAACGAGTTGAAGTTCGGCTTTATCTTCCGGTTCTTCTTTATCTTTTCGATATACAGGCTAACCGCATTCGAGAGCGCCACCTCTTCCGAACGTCGGGGCGGTTCGTCCTCCCTTTTCCAAAGGGTGAGTATCAGTGTCTTGATGCTGTCCCGCTTCTCGATGTCATACCGGTAATCCTCCGTGAAAAACGGATTGAAAGAAATCGGATCATTTTCCTTATATGTAAAATAAATCCCGTCGTCCCCTCCGGTCTTCTGATGTATCAGGTCACAGAGTCCCTTGTATGAATTTCCGGTGTCCACCAGCAGGATATGCGTCCCTTGTTCCCAGTACTGCCTCACGAGATGATTGGTAAAGAAACTTTTCCCGCTGCCGCTGGGGCCGAGTATGAATTTGTTTCTGTTAGTCACCACCCCTTTTTTCATGGGCAAATCCGATATGTCGAGGAAGACGGGCTTTCCCGTCAGCCTGTCCACCATGCGGATGCCGAAGGGAGAGAGCGAGTTCCGGTAACAGGTTTCAGCCGTGAAGAAACAGAGCACCTGCCCGGTGAATGTGTAGAACGTCTCTTCGGCCGGAAAGTCCGCTTCATTTCCTGGTATACCCGCCCAATAGAGAGCCGGAAGGTCGGTCGTGTTATGGTGCGGGGTACATTCCATCAAAGCCAGTGCGCTTCCCACATCGTTCTTCACCCTGCGGAGTTCGTCCCCGTTTTCCGCCCATGCGATGATGTTGCAATGGCAGCGCACCGACTGCAATCCATTGGTATGCGCTTCATTCAGGTATTCGTCCAGCCACTCCTTGTTGATCTGGTTACTGCGGCTGTACCGGGAAAGCGACTGCATGTTCTTCGCCATCTTCTCGAAACGGGAAAGGTTTTCGTTGCTGTCATCTATGAATATCCACTGGTTGTAGATATGGTCGCAGGGCAGCATTACGCCCACGGGGGCGGCATAACTCAAACGGCAGTCCGAACGGTCTGTCGAGAGGCGTTCGTATCGCCCGTCCGTCCTTACCTTTCCCGGCAGGTCATCGAGGTCGGAAAGTGTATGCAGGCAGAGCCGCTTGTCACCGATACGCATTTCGTCCGGATTCAATTGCATGTCCTGCAACATGGTCGTTCCGTCGGCCGAGAGCGTAAGGTACCGTTCGATAATACCCGGTTCGTTCTCCGTTCCCGTAATCTCTTCCGTGGTCAGCCGTTCCAGCCTGACAAGTCCGCTGTCGTTAACGATACTTTCAAACTGTCCCACCGCTTCCATGAAACGCTCCACCGTTTCCTTGTCCCTTATCTCCTTCGGAACCAGAAAACCACGGCAGAGCGTGTTCCAGTTGCTTTGTTGCCGGGAGCGCTCTTTGGTGGTCTTGGTGAGGAACAGGTAGCAGGCGTGGTGCAGGTAGGGACGTTCGTTGAAGTGGCGTTCAAAACTGCGGGAGAGAAAGCTGAGTTCGTCCCGGCGAATGTCCGGCTCGTATTTCTCCGTGATGAAAATATCCTGTTTGTGCAGGATTGAATAGTTCGGCAACACCTTGATTGCCTTCGCTCATGTGGCGTGCATCGCCTCATATTCTGCGGATGATACCGAAAATACTTCCGGCAGTGTGACCCGGAAAGCGACCGTGATGTCGGCGTCCTTGCTGACGATGCAGCCGTGTTCCACCGCCATGATGGGAAACTTGCTTTCCAGTGTGGATGCTTTTAATATACTTCTCATAATTTACGATTGTTGTTTGTTGATCAGACGTGTGATACGTTTTCGTGAGAGGATTCTCCGGGGATGCTGCCGGGCCGCGAACAGCTTCATCAGTCCGTGGCTGCCGTATTTACGGTTCAGCGTAAAGGTCAGCCATACCAGTACCGTAGCCGCCGATACTCCGAAACCGATGCAGATTCACTGTCCGACACCCGCCATATACATGATGACGAACATCACGAATACGGCAAGCAGTCCGGTGGCGAAAATAAACAGGTACTGTGCCCGGAGTCCCTTGAACTCAACTTCACGGCCCACCCCTTTATTTATTTCAAAATCAGCCATAAGTTATTGTCTTTTTTATGTTTTTAGAGGAAGAACGACCTCAGAATGGTGGCGGCGACTATCAGAAAGATACAGGCTCCGAACCACGAACTGGCAGTTTTACTCGTGTCGGGGTCGCCCGAACTGAACTTCTGATATACCTTGATTCCACCGACGAGGCCGATTACGGCACCGATTGCATAAATCAGTTTTGTGCCGGGATCGAAATATCCGGTCACGAGTTGTGTCGCTTCGGTGATACCTGCCTGCCCGTTTCCTTGTGCCATTGCCGCACTTGCCGCCGCAATAGCGGCCAGCATCATAATCAATCTTTTCTTTTTCATTTATCTCCGTGATTTTTAAGTAATTAAAAAAGCCACGGACTGCCCCTTTCACTATCCCCATAGGCAACCCGCAGCCGCTTATGGTTTATTGATTCAGGGGGTAAGTTCCGGCCGGAAATCAGCCGGAGTCATAATATGCCATTTGCATTGTCACTTGATTTGGTGGTGAAACATTCTTGTTAATTCTCTCTTGAAAGCGGGATGCGAATCATCCCGAATCGTAATAGCCGTTTGTCATTGCCGCTGTCGTTTTATGGATAAGTTAATGGAATGATTGTCTCTTTGGGTATTAATACGTTTCCCGTCATAAGGGGAAACCGCCGTTTGTCAACTTGAATCGAAATACGTCATAAACATGGATGATACGTTTTGTTGTTGGTTTCCTACCGAAATCTCTCTCCTTATAGTGATACGGGCCATCAACCCGTATCAAAATAACCTCTTGCCATTGTTACCTCCTTTTCTAATTGGTTAGTCACTGTCCGGAGCAGCCTCATTCAAATGTTCGGCTTCATCCAGAAATTTGCTGATACGGCTGTCGCTACCATTGATACTTTCCAGTATCGAGCGTTCAATCTGCGTATCCTTGATATGGTGGATCGCCCTTAAAAGGGACAACCGTTTGTCTGTCGGAATATCCTTGCCATTGCAGAGGTCGATAATCAGGTCAATCTCTTCCGGCCCGATACCGGCTGCACCGCCCGGATAATCTTCACGGGCACAGTTCAAATCTTCCAGTTCCTCATTCAGTTCGTCCGTATCCACGTCGTCACCGTTTTCAGTCTGTCCCTTATCATCCTCAAGCCTGCCGGAACTATCGGCCTCAGAAGCCCGCCACTCTTCCACACGCTTGTCCCGGAACAAATCCGGGATGCGCTCAGGCGGCACTTGTACAGCCTTCTGTGGCACTGTTTCCTCGTTTCTGTCAGCAAAAGTAGAGGCATTTTCCTTACCTGCAATAGCCCCGGAACCGGTGGCGTTTATTGGCGCCTGTTGGCGTGTACCATAGCTTTTTGTAACGACAAGGCTGTCCGTTTCAGGCCGTTTTTGGGGCGGCTTTTCCATGTTCTTGCCTTTTGTCTTTTCCTTAACTTCATCCTTTTCTTTGCCTTTCATTTCCACTTTTACAGTTGGGTGGTTCCTTTCTTCAGCTTCCGGCACTGCCACTGCCAGAACTTCTTTCTTTTCCGTTTTTCCTTTCGTACGCCTGCGTCCTTTCTTCGGTTCTTCTTTTGTCGGATCGAACCATCCGGCAATGCTCCGCAGACCTTTTGCCATCCGGCGGCGCATCTTCCCGAAACATATCTCGCCGAGTCCGCCCCTGAACAGGAACTTGTCCATGAACAGATAAGCGAACAGCAGCCAGAACAGAACTATTCCGGCTTCATAGTAACCTGATTGTATATCCATAACCTAAAATATTTTGTTATAACTCTTTTGGAGATAAGTTTTCACCTCATCCGCATGTTTTTCGAAATGCTCTTTCAATACATTATCTATATAGTTGCCTACCGTCAACTGCCGTTTACCGGCAATCCCTACAATAACGGATATTTTCTGGTGCAGTTCCTTGTCTATATATACCCCCTGTCTGCCTTCGCATTTATAAGGTGTGAGGAACTTACGGATAAAGTCAGCCAATGCGGTGCGAATCGTTTTCGGTGACGGTTTATCCGTAACCAATTCCGAACAGCCGGTATTATCCGCACCGGAAATATCCCTTACTGTTCCATTCTCATTGTTATCCGCTTTTCCTTTTTCATCAGATAAAGCAGTTGCTCTATTTTCACCACTCTTTCCGGCAATGGAAGGAGCCGGAGATGAAGGTGGTTCCGATGGAACACCAGCCATCAGACTGCGCAGATACGCTTCGTCCACCGGATTCTGTCCGTTTGTTTTCTTTGCCATGACTATTCGTTTTTAAGTATTCCCATGACTTCATCCATGAATATATCAAAGCCGCACTCTCTGGTGAATGCCGCATCGGGAGCAAATAGCGTACTTCGGTAAACGGGGCCGCCCGTGGAGGACAAGTCTTTAGTGAAGTTACTGCGCACGGGAATACGTGTTTGAAGGCAGTCCAACCCTAACAGGGAGAACCCCTGCTGGTAGATGTCATACAATGTAGTGCGTTCTCTTCGATCCACCATATTCCAGAATAGACACAGCCTTTTCAGAGAAGACAAGCCGGTCTTTATCAGGCGGTCATTAATGGTAGTAGCAAAGTTCAGTGTGCTTTCCAGCACAAGACGGTCTGCCTTTATCGGTACGAACAGATAATCGAACGCACTGATTGCGGCGATAACCCCATCGCTACCCATAGTTCCGGGCAGATCGAACAGCACCACGTCATAATGCGTATCCGTTTTGTCTTCAAATACCCTTCAATCCGCCATGCAGTCTGCCGGGTTACTGCCGATAACCGGATAAGCCCTCTTGTCCAGCCGTTCCGACTGTTCAACAAGCAGACTCTGATAAACGGGAACAGTCTTTACCACTTCCATATCCCTTTTTTTCTGTTTGATGATTGAGTGCTGCGGATAGTCACAATCCACCACAGCTACATTCAGTCCTTTCACATAATGCAGTCACGATGCCGCATAAATGGTGAATGTTGATTTACCCACGCCACCTTTCTGGGTAGCGAACGAAACGAATAATGTTTTCTTTCTCTTTTCCATTGTTACCTAATTTAAGTGAATAATTTGATTTATTGATAGTTTAGTGGATAGACGCCTATCCACTTATCCGTTCATTCATTTCATTATCAGTCTAGCTTTATAGCTATATAGCTACTTAGCTATGAAGCTATTTGTCTATTTAGCTACATACTTACATAGCTATCCAATTATATAGCTATTTATCTATTCAGCTATGTAGCCACATAGCTATCCGGTTGTTTATCTAAGTATTTAGCTAATAGTCTATTTGCCTATCCATTTATCCGAATATCCACTTGCTTGTCTATACATCTTTATATATCTATAGACATATAAGCGGATAGATAACCTTATGAACGCTTATCTGAAAACTTATTTAATCAAATGGCTATCCAGACAAAAAGCTATTCGGATAGAAAACCGTCCGCATAGTTATCTTGATAACCATCTTTTTATCTATCCGGATAAGTGGCTAAATAACTATCCGGCTACAAATAAACCTCAAAAAGAGCAGTCATGAAGTACCCCCGGTTCCAAAGTCATTCATTGGCGGGTGTTGGCGTGATACGCCATGATGCACGGACAGAAAAAACTATCTACCTTTGTCGCCGGGAGAGCGCAGCCCGTTCTCGAAAAGAGAACGTAAAACAAACCCTTCAGACCTTTAATCCGGCCCAGCCGGATTTTAATATGCATCAGCATATAGCGAGGTGTACTTTCAGCGGTTGAAAATATTTCCACCCGCTGAAAGTCTTGCCCCGAAAGTTCTTTCGGGGGTGTCAGTTCTCCTAAGTCGAACTT